>NZ_CAUQPH010000063.1:0-20061 GCF_963519925.1 uncultured Stenotrophomonas sp.
GCTTCGCGGCGCGCCGCGGCCTGGCGTTCGCCGTCCTGGCGCTCGCTTTCACGGCGGGCGGCATCCTGCTGCGCGGCGATCTGCCTGGCCGCTTCGGCCTCGCTCGCCTGCTGCTGGCGCTGCTGGTCGGCGAGCTGCTTGGCCTTGTTCTCGGCGTCCTTCTTGACCTTGTCGGTCTCTTCCTGGGTCCGGGTCAGCGCGGTTTCCATGCCCTTGGTGATCCCGCTCTTCAGGCGCGGCAGGGCCGGTGCGGTGGGATCCACCTTCTCGATCAGCGCGACCAGGCGCTGGCCTTCGGCGAAGTCTTCGCGGGCCAGGCTCTGCTCGGCGGCGATCAGGGTGTACGGCTGCAGGTCGGTCAGCGCGCTCTTGATCGAGGCGTCGTCCGGGGTCTTTTCGCGCAGCGCCAGGTAGTACTCCATGGCGTTGTCGCCGGCCGGGGCGTACATGCGGTTCTCGCGCAGGGCCTTGCTGGCCAGCTCGCGCAGTTCCTCAGGACCCTTCGACTGGACCTCGGCCGAAACGGCCGGTGCCGGCGTGGCGGCCGGTGCAGTTGCGGTCGGTGCGGCCGGTGCAGTCGTGGCCGGTGCGGATTCATCCTTGCCCGAGCAGGCGGCCAGAGCCACCACCAGGGTCAGCGGCACCAGCAGGCGCGCCTTGGCGTTCGTGTTGACGTGCGACATCCAACTCCCCTTTGAAGAACGACGATACGTAAGGCCTGATGCGGTCAGGCCGACCGAAGCCCCAGGACGTTTCCCAGCGTCCGGCGCGGTACAGCAGGTGCCCAATCTAGCATCCCCGCGCCCTGCTTGGCAGGGCGCGGGGCAGGGCAGGGCGGCAGCGGGTGCGGCCCTGCCGACGCCGGGGTGTCTGGTCAGTGCGCCAGCGACTTGCTCGGCGTGTGGGACATCAGCTTGTCGGTGTAGGCGATGCCGATCGCCGACAGGATGAATGCGGCATGGATGATGGTCTGCCACATCACGCCGGTGCCGGTCATGGTGGTGCACACCAGGGTGGCGTCCGGGCCGTACTTGGCCACCATGTCCGCGGCAGCGGCATAGTAGGCCTCGGTCCGGCACAGCGGCACGCCCTCCAGGTTGCCCGCGCCAATGAAGGTCTTGAGCAGGTGGATCGAGGAGATGCCGATGATCGACAGGGCCAGCTTCACCTTCAGCACGCTGGCGTTGACGTGGCTCAGCCACTCCGGCTGATCGGGGTGGTTCTCCAGGCGCAGGCGCGAAACGAAGGTTTCATAGCCGCCCACGATGACCATCACCAGCAGGTTGGAGATCATCACCACGTCGATCAGGCCCAGCACCAGCAGCATGATTTCCTGCTCGCCCATGCTGTTGGCCTTGTGCAGCAGGTGCCACAGCTCCTTGCCGAACAGGAACACGTAGACGCACTGCGCCAGGATCAGGCCCAGGTACAGCGGCAGCTGCAGCCAGCGCGAGGCGAAGATCAGGGACGACAGGGGGCTGATGGGCTTTTCGGTCGAGCTCATGCTGGAATGCTGCGTTGCGGGGGACGCCGCAGAGTAGCGGGCCTTCATGACCCTGCCAAGCCAACTGACGCACTAGACTCGGGATTCCTGAACCGCTGGGTCCTGTCATGATCGACCTGTATTACTGGCCTACCCCGAACGGCCACAAAGTCACCCTGCTGCTGGAGGAGCTGGGCCTGCCGTACACCCTCAAGCCGGTGAACATCGGCAGCGGCGACCAGTTCAAGCCGGAATTCCTGGCGATTTCCCCCAACAACAAGATGCCCGCGCTGGTCGACCACCAGCCGACCGACGGCGGCGCTCCGCAGAGCGTGTTCGAGTCGGGCGCGATCCTGCTGTACCTGGCCGAGAAGACCGGAAAATTCCTGCCGGCCGACACCCGCGGCCGGGTGGCGGTGCTGGAGTGGCTGTTCTGGCAGATGGCTGGGCTGGGACCGATGAGCGGCCAGATGGGCCACTTCACCGTGTACGCCCCGGAGCAGATTCCGTACGCGATCGAGCGTTACGGGAACGAAGTGCGCCGCCTGCACGGGGTGATGGACAAGCGCCTGGCCAGCAGCGCGTTCCTGGCCGGGGACGACTACAGCATCGCCGACATGGCCAGCTACCCGTGGATCGGCGCGTACGACAAGCTGCCCCCGGACTTCGCCGCGTTCCCGAACCTGAAGCGCTGGCACGACGCCATCGCCGCGCGCCCGGCCACCCAGCGCGCCTACGCGCTGAAGCACAAGGTGAACCCGGACGCCGGCAAGCCCCTGAGCGAAGAAGAGCGCAAGCACCTTTTCGGCCAGCGGTAACCAGGCGGCATCGCCGCCGGTTTGCCGCGGTAGAGCCGACTGACAGTCGGCTCTACCCCCCGGTACCCCCCCGGCACCCGCGCCCCGGTTTTGGTTACGATGGCCCGCTCCCGACCGCCCCACCGGACCGGGAACGCCCAGCCGCCGCCGGAAGATTCCATGCGCCACCTTGTAGCCTCGCTCGCCCTCATGCTCGCCTCCACCACCATCGCCCACGCCGAAAAGCTCACCCTGGATGCCATCACGGGCCCGTTGCCGCTGTCCGGCCCGACCCTGATGAAGCCCAAGGTGGCCCCGGACGGCTCGCGGGTGAGCTTCCTGCGCGGCAAGGAAGCCGACCGCAACCAGCTGGACCTGTGGGCCTACGACATCGGCAGCGGCCAGACCCGCCTGCTGGTCGATTCCAAGGTGGTGCTGCCCGGCGATGAAACCCTGAGCGATGCCGAAAAGGCGCGCCGCGAACGCCAGCGCATCGCCGCCATGACCGGCATCGTCGATTACCAGTGGTCGCCCGATGCACGCACCCTGCTGTTCCCGCTGGGCGGCGAGCTGTACCTGTACGACCTGGGCAAGCAGGGCAAGGCCGCCGTGCGCCAGCTCACCCACGGCGAAGGGTTCGCCACCGACGCCAAGCTGTCGCCGAAGGGCGGTTTCGTCAGCTTCGTGCGCGAGCGCAACCTGTGGGTGATCGACCTGGCCAGCGGCAAGCAGGTCCAGCTCACCCGCGATGGCAGCGACACCATCGGCAACGGCGTGGCTGAGTTCGTCGCCGACGAGGAGATGGACCGCCACACCGGTTACTGGTGGGCGCCGGACGACTCGGCCATCGCCTTCGCGCGCATCGACGAATCGCCGGTGCCGGTGCAGAAGCGCTATGAGATGTACGCCGACCGCACCGAAATGATCGAACAGCGCTACCCGGCCGCCGGCGACCACAACGTCACCGTCAAGCTGGGCGTGGTCGCCCCGCGTGCCGATGCCGCGCCGCGCTGGGTCGACCTTGGCCGCAACCCGGACATCTACCTGGCCCGCGTCGATTGGCGCGACCCGCAGCGCCTGACCTTCCAGCGCCAGTCGCGCGACCAGAAGACCCTGGAGCTGATCCAGGCCGACCTGCAGAGCGGCAGACAGCACACGCTGGCCACCGAAACCTCGCCGACCTGGGTGCCGCTGCACAACAGCCTGCACTTCCTCGCCCAGGGCGGCTTCCTGTGGTCGTCCGAACGCAGCGGCTTCCAGCACCTGTACCGCGTGTCCGATGACGGCAGGACCGTCACCGCGCTGACCTCCGGCAACTGGCCGGTGGACGAACTGCTCGCGGTCGACGAAGCCGCCGGCAAGGTCTACTTCCGTGCCGGCGTGGACTCCTCGCGCGAAAGCCAGATCTACGCCGTGCCCCTGCAGGGCGGCCCGCTGCAGCGCCTGTCGCAGGCGCCGGGCATGCACAGTGCCAGCTTCGCGAAGAATGCCAGCGTGTACGTGGACAGCTGGTCCAACACCACCACGCCGCCGCAGATCGCGCTGCACCGTGCCAACGGTGAAAAAATCGCCACGCTGGTGGAAAACAACCTGCAGGATCCCGCTCATCCGTACGCACGCTACCTGGACGCGCAGCGCCCGGTCGAGTTCGGCACCCTCAGCGCGGCCGACGGCCGCACTCCGCTGAACTACAGCCTGATCAAGCCGACCGGCTTCGATCCGTCCAAGCGCTACCCCGTGGCGGTGTACGTATATGGCGGCCCGGCCAGCCAGACCGTCACCGACAGCTGGCCCGGCCGTGGCGACCATCTCTTCAACCAGTACCTCGCCCAGCACGGCTACGTGGTGTTCTCGCTCGACAACCGCGGCACCCCGCGTCGTGGCCGCGATTTCGGCGGCGCGCTGTACGGTGTGCAGGGCACGGTGGAAGTGGCCGACCAGCTCAAGGGCGTGGAATGGCTGAAGCGGCAGCCGTGGGTGGACCCGGCGCGGATCGGCGTGCAGGGCTGGTCCAACGGCGGTTACATGACCCTGATGCTGCTGGCCAAGGCGTCGGACCAGTACGCCTGTGGCGTGGCCGGGGCGCCGGTGACCGACTGGGGGCTGTACGACACCCACTACACCGAGCGCTACATGGACCTGCCGGCCCGCAATGCCAAGGGCTATGAGGAGGCCCGCGTGCTGGCCCACATCGACGGCCTGCGCTCGCGGCTGCTGCTGATCCACGGCATGGCCGACGACAACGTGCTGTTCACCAACTCCACCGAGCTGATGAGCGCGCTGCAGAAGCGTGGCCAGCCGTTCGAGCTGATGACCTACCCGGGGGCCAAGCACGGCCTGTCCGGCAGCAACGCGCTGCACCGTTACCGCCTGGCCGAGGATTTCCTGGCCCGCTGCCTGACCCCGTAACCCGGTCGATGCCCCCGCCACCCCCGCCCGGCGGGGGTCATGACCTCCGGCCGATTGCCGCGTCCGGCAGGAGTGCGTAGGGTCGCAGGAATACCGCCCCTCGGAGTCCTGCATGAAGCCGCTTGCCCTTGCCGTTGCGTTGGCCCTTTTCGTCCCCGCCGCGCTCAGTGCGCCGCCGGCCTTCGCTGTCACCCCTGCGGTCAAGAAGGCGCCGGCCACGCCTGCATGGGTCGCGCGCAGCAATGAGCTGGCGCAGATCCTGCTCGATGCGCAGGGTCCGTTCCAGCCGGAAGAAACCGGCTTCTTCGGCGTCCCCGGCTACGACGACAAGGTCGCCGATTTCGGCCCGGACAACGCCAAGCGCTACCGCGCGGCGATGGCCAAGGCCCGCGACACGCTGCAGGCGAAGCTGGCCACAGAGCGCGACCCGAACGTGCGCCAGGACCTGGCGATCATGATCGCCGCGGCCAACGAGAGCATCGAAGGCAGCGAGCTCAACGAAAAGTACCTGCTGCCGTGGAGCGACACCCCGCAGACCGTGTTCAGCGGCATCAACCTGCTGCTGTCCGACCAAGTACCGGCCGAGCGCCGCGCCAAGGCGCTGGACCGTTTGAAGGCCTACGCCGGCCTGGCGCCGGGCACTACCGCCATCACCACGCTGTCGCGCCAGCGCTATGAAGAGCGCCTGGCCGCCGGCAGCCTGCTGCAGCCGACGAAGATCGAGGTCGAGCAGTCGCTGGCCAACGTCGACACCTACATCACCGGCATCGAAAAGCTGTTCGACAAGTACAAGGTCGCCGGTGCCGACGAAGCACTGAAGACCATCGCCACCCAGCTGCGCGAGTACCGCGACTGGACCCGGGCCGAGGTCCTGCCCAAGGCCCGCGCCGACGCGCGCCTGCCGGCGCCGCTGTATGCGTTCCAGCTCAAGCGCGTGGGCATCGACATCGACCCGCAGCTGCTGATGCAGCGTGCGCAGCTGGAATTCATGGAAACCCGTTCGGCGATGCGCCAGCTCGCCCCGCTCGTGGTGAAGGCCAAGGGCCTGAAGGTGTCCGACCCGACCGACCCGGTGGCGGTGATCCGCGCGTTGAAGGGCGACAAGATCGCCGACGACCAGCTCGAGCACCACTACCGTGGCGTGATCGATGCGATCGACCCGATCATCCGCGAACAGAAGATCGTCGACGTGCCGCAGCGCCCGATGCAGATGCGCCTGGGCTCGGCCGCCGAAAGCGCTGCCTCGCCGGCGCCGCATTTCCTGCCCGCGCCGCTGGTCGGCAACACCGGCCAGCAGGGCACCTTCGTGCTGCCGCTGGGCAACCCCGCCGCCGGCGACAAGGCCGCGCAGTACGACGACTTCAATTTCGGCTCGGCGGCGTGGACGCTGAGCGCGCACGAAGGCCGCCCCGGCCATGAGCTGCAGTTCACCGCGATGGTGGAGCGCGGCGTCTCGCTGGCGCGCACCATGTTCGCGTTCAACTCGGTCAACGTGGAAGGCTGGGCACTGTACGCGGAAGCCGAAATGGTGCCGTACGAACCGCTGGACGGGCAGCTGATCGCCCTGCAGTTCCGCCTGCTGCGTGCCGCCCGCGCGATGCTCGACCCGATGCTCAACCTGGGCCTGATCGACCGTCCCAAGGCCGAGCGCGTGCTGATCGAAGAAGTCGGCCTGTCCAAGGCGATGGCGACCCAGGAACTGGACCGCTACATGGTGCGCATGCCCGGCCAGGCAGGCAGCTACTTCTACGGCTACACCCGCATCCTGGAACTGCGCATGCAGACCGAGCTGGCGCTGGGCGAGAAGTTCGACCGCCTGGCCTTCAACAACTTCCTGCTCGACCAGGGCCTGCTGCCGCCGGACCAGCTGGCCAAGGCGGTCAACGAAGTGTTCATTCCGCGGTACAAGGCAAAGTAATCACCTCCGCGTGGGCCACGACCAATGGTCGTGGCCTACCGACCCTGTGGTAGGTCACGACCGTTGGTCGTGACCCGCTTTCACCGCGTCGGCGTGATCGTCTGCACCGGCAACCGCTCCGCCGGCGGCGGGTTGGGCACCCATATCGCCACGCCGGCTGCGCGCCGCTGGGTGGTCGGAATGCCGATCCCCACGCCGCCGCCGCTGTGCGAGCCGTAACTGCCGCCGCCGACCGAGAGGCCGCCGCCGGAACTGCTGGACGCCACGCCCATCAGGATCACCCCATTGGCGCCCAGCGCCGCCGCTTCCTTCTTCAGCCGCGCCACGGCCGCATCGGTCTGGCCCTGGGTGCCGAAGCCCACCGCGCTGGAGGACTCCAGCTGCGCGATTTCGACCGAGCCCGGCGGCGGGGTGGAATAGATCTGCACCAGTGCCGGGTCGGTAGGGGGGCGAGTCTGGCCCAGCATCACCCGGGACGTGTTGGCGCAGCCGGTCATCACCAGCAGCACGCCGAGCAGCGGAAGGATTCGAATGTTCATGGGTCTACCCCTTGTAGGGCCTGGTCGGCCTGCGCCTGGATCATCCGGGCTGGCCGCTGAATCCGCGCCAACCTGTTCCGGCAAACCGTACCACCGCCGCAGTGAGCCTGCCGCATCCCGTTCTTGCCACCGCCATCACGCGCCGCTGGCGGCGTGGTCGCTACGCTGCCGCGAGCATTTTCAGGAAGGGGAAAGGGGCATGGGACTGATCAGTCTGCTGTGGGGCGTGCTGGCGCTGTTGTGGATGATCCTGGCGCTGATACCGCTGCTGGGCTGGGGCAACTGGTTCCTGATTCCGTTCGCCGCAGTGGGCGCGGTGATCGGCGCGCTGGGCATCCTGTTCACCCACCCGACCAAGCGCGGCCGCGCCTGGACCGGCCTGCTGCTGAATGCCGTGGTGGTGGTGGTGGGAATCGTACGGTTGTCGCTGGGCGGTGGGGTCATCTGACGGTCCTGCGTGCGACGTAGGGTCGCACTGGCGAAGGTGTCGCAGGCAAGGGCGTAGAATGCGTGCCCCATGATCATTCGTCCCCGCCCCCACGGCTGGCAGCTGCTGTACATCTTGCGCGGCTCCATCGTGCCTGCCATCGCGCCCAAGGTGGCGGCGATCTTCGTGCTCGCCGTTGCCGTGGCCGCTTTCGCCGAGTGGGCCCACCCGCCCGGCATCGAGCGGGTCTCGGTGGCCCCGTTCACCCTGCTCGGGCTGGTGCTGTCGATCTTCCTCAGCTTCCGCAACAACGCCTGCTTCGACCGCTGGTGGGAAGCGCGCAAGCTCTGGGGCCAGCTCATCTATGAGCTGCGCAGCCTGGCGCGCCTGTGCAGCACGCTGCTGGCCGGACAGCCGGCGCGTGCCGACCGCATCTGTCGCCTGGGGATCGGGTTCGCGCATGCGCTGGCCGCCCGCCTGCGCGGGCAGGACGCCGCGCTGGCCGGGCTGCCGTGGGTGCCGGAGGCCGACCGGGACCGCTATGCGCAGCGCCAGAACGTACCCGACCAGCTGCTGGCGATGATCGCGGCGGAAGCCTCGGCGGCGCTGCGCGCCGGCGACATCGACAGCATCCTGTTTTCCCAGTTCGAAGCCCGCCTGCATGCGCTCTCCAGCGTCCAGGCCGGCTGCGAGCGCATCCGGCTGACTCCCCTGCCGTTCGCCTACACCCTGCTGCTGCACCGCTGCGCCTGGATGTTCTGCGTGCTGCTTCCGTTCGGCCTGGCCAGTTCGCTGGGCTGGGCCACCCCGGTGGTGTCGGCGGTGCTGGCGTACGCCTTCTTCGGGCTGGACCAGCTGGGCGAAGAGATGGAAGAGCCGTTCGGACTGGAACCGAACGACCTGCCGCTGGATGCGATGGTGCGCACCATCGAAATCGACCTGCTCGACAGCCTGGGCGTGCGCCCGCTGCCGGAGCCCCTGCAACCGCAGCGCTACCTGCTGCAGTAACCCACCCCGTTGGAGCATTCCATGGCCCACCCCGACTATCGCCCCCGCCGCATGCGCCACGACGAGTTCTCGCGCCGCCTGATGCGCGAGAACACGCTGACCACCGACGACCTGATCTACCCGGTGTTCGTGCACGAACTGGCCGGGCGCGCGCCGGTGGCGTCGATGCCGGGCGTGGAACGCCTGTCCATCGATGAGCTGCTGAAAGTGGCCGAAGAAGCGCTGGAGCTGGGCATTCCGGTGATCGACCTGTTCCCGGTGATCGACCCGGCCGGCAAATCGCTGGATGCGGCCGCGGCGTGGGATGAAAACGGTCTGGCGCAGCGTGCGATCCGCGCGCTGAAGTCGCGTTTTCCCGAGCTGGGGGTGATGACCGACGTGGCACTGGACCCGTACACCACGCACGGCCAGGACGGGATCATCGACGACAAGGGCTATGTGCTCAACGACATCACCGTAGCCGCGCTGGTGAAGCAGTCGCTGTCGCACGCCGAGGCCGGGGTGGACATCATCTCGCCGTCGGACATGATGGACGGCCGCATCGGCGCGATCCGCCGTGCGCTGGACGCCCAGAACCACGTCAACGTGCGCATCATGGCGTACTCGGCCAAGTACGCCTCGGCGTTCTACGGTCCGTTCCGCGACGCGGTGGGCAGCTCGGCCAGCCTCGGCAAGGCCGACAAGAAGACCTACCAGATGGATCCGGCCAACGGCGACGAGGCCATGCGCGAAATCGCGCTGGACCTGGAGGAGGGCGCGGACATGGTGATGGTCAAGCCGGGCATGCCCTACCTGGACCTGGTGCGGCGGGTGAAGCAGCAGTTCGGCGTGCCGACCTTCGCGTACCAGGTCAGCGGCGAGTACGCGATGATGAAGGCGGCCTTCGCCAATGGCTGGCTGGACGAACGCGCCTGCGTGCTGGAGTCGCTGATCGGTTTCAAGCGGGCCGGTGCCGATGGCGTGCTGACCTATTTCGCCCCGCAGGTGGCGCGTTGGCTGCGCGAGCGCTGACAATACCCGCCATTACGTACAACAGGACGACGACGATGCAGACGATGGGATGGGTGCAGTGGCTGACCTGGGGCACCGGGGTCACCGTGTTCGCGGTGGTGATCGGCCTGATCATCCGCAGCGCGGTGCGTGCCTCCCGGCGCGCGCCGGAACAACCGTCGGCCGCCGCCCGCCTGGCCCGCGAAGCCAACCTGTCGCCCACGGTGCAGGCCGAACTGGCCGCGCTGAACCAGCGCAAGGACAACGGCGAGATCAGCGAAGCCGAGTACGAACAGCAGCGCGCCGCGCTGCTGCGCGCGCACTGAACACCGCCGCACCGGCCGGGTGTGCCCGCACCGGATGTCGATGCACCGGCGGGTAGGGTCGGTTCCCAAACGACCGCCGATGGCATTGATCGGCGCTGGGACGCATGACCCTCACCGGCGAGGCCTTTCCTTCACAGGTAATGCCCTACCGCGGTGACCAACGTTATCGGCGGTCGATAGGGATGCGACCCTACCGGCATGCAGTCACTGCGGGCGTCCGCAATCTATACAGATCCAACCCGCCCGCCCTGGGCGACCGCGCCTGCCCGGCCACCACCAGCTCGCTGGGCTTGGACGCATCCACCACCGGCGCGCCGGTCTGCCCGTCGGCGGTATTGAACGACAGCCCCAGCGGCACCGCCGCCGTGCCGTAATCGCAGCCCACCTGCCAGACCTGCGAATGCCCATCCGCCACGCGGGTGAACAACAGCGCCCCGCCCGTGCCCAGCCAATCGCCCCCCAGTTCGTCGGCCGCGCTGTTGAGCGGTGCCGGCAGTGCCACGACCTCCGCTACGTCGCTGCCCCGCACTGCGGCGCGATACAGGTCGAACCCGCCCTGGCCACCCTTGCCATTGCGGGCGAACAGCAGCGCCTGCCCATCCGCGCGCAGGGCAGGCCGGCGCTCATCGGCGCAGGTGTTGATCGACTCCGGCAGCGCCGTCACCGGGCCCGCCCCACCGTCGGCCAGCACCGCCACCCGGTACAGGTCGAAGCCACCGCGCCCGCCGGCGCGGTTGGAGGCAAACCACAGCGTGGTCCCGTCATGGCTGAAAAAGGGATCGGTCTCGTCGCCCGCCGTATTCAACGCCAGCGGCGCCGGATCCTGCCAGCGCCCGTCGCGCAGCCGGGCCTGCCACAGGTCCCAGCCGCCGGCGCCGCCCGGCCGGTCGCTGGCCCACACGATGCGCTGCCCGTCCGGGGAAATCGTGGCCTGCGCCTCGTTGGCCTTGGTCGAGACCACGCCCATGCCTTCGATGCCGAATTCGGAAAGCGCCATCGCGCCGGGTGCGGAGAGTAAACTCACGCTCAGCGCGAGCAGAGACAAGGGAGTGCGCATCGTCGCTTCCATTGGGGTTCGTGTTTCAATCCAGGCCGGAGTTTAAGACACCCATGACCGCCCGTTACGCCGTATTCGGCCAGCCCATCGCCCACTCGCTGTCGCCGTACATCCACACCGAGTTCGCCCGCCAGGAAGGCATCGCGCTGGACTACCAGGCCATTGAAGCCAGTGCCGCGCAGTTCCCGGCCGTGCTGGAGGCGTTCGCCGCCGACGGCGGCATGGGTGCCAACGTGACCGCGCCGCTCAAGGAAGTCGCCTTCGCGCTGTGCAGGACGTTCACCTCGCGGGCCAAGTTGGCCGGTTCGGTCAACACGCTGCTGCGCAAGGGCGACAGCTGGCACGGCGATACCACCGACGGCGTCGGCCTGGTGCGCGACCTCACCGAACGGCACCTGCTGGACCTGCGTGGTCGCCGCGTGCTGCTGCTCGGCGCCGGTGGCTCGGCGCGCAGCGTTGCCCCGGCCCTTCTGGACGCCGGCATCCTCGAGCTCATGGTGGTCAACCGCACCTCCGAACGCGCAGACGAGCTGGTGGACGCCATCGGTGAGCCGGACCGCGCCAAGACCCGCCACTGGGAAGACCTGGATGCCCTTGGCGATTTCGAACTGATCGTCAATGCCACCTCCGCCGGCCGCGATCCCACGGCCAACTTCGTGCTGCCGATGTCGCTGGTCAACAGCATGACCACCGCAGTGGACCTGAACTACGGCGAGGCTGCCATTGCCTTCCTGGCGTGGGCGCGCGCAATGGGCTGCCGCAACACTGTCGACGGCCTCGGCATGCTGGTCGAGCAGGCCGCCACCAGTTTCCTGCAGTGGCATGAAACGCGCCCGGAAACCGACGAGGTCTACAAAAAGCTGCGCGAGCGTGCTGCGCTGGCGGCGGCGGAATGAACGCCAGCATGGATCTCCTGCTCAGCCTGCTGGGCATGGCCGCCATACGCTTGCCGGTGCTGATCGCGCTGGGCATTTCCCTGGTCTGGGTGGTGGACACCCCGCGCGGTGCCATCCGCACCGTTGCGCTGTGGGCGCTGGGCCTGCTGGCGGTCGCCACGCTGGCCGGGCTGGCCCTGAACATCGTGCCGGTCTGGCTGGTCGAAACCGGCAACTATGGCAACGTCCAGGCGCTGTCGTGGTGGCTGGGTGGCGGCCACTTCCTGTTGGGCATCGTCGAGGCGCTGGGCACCGTGCTGCTGGTCTGGGCCATGACCCGCGCGCTGCGCAACCGCGCCCGCCCCGCCGCCTGAGCGCAGGCCAGGGGCATCGCGGTACCCGGTCACGGATCTGAACCGACGCGGAAAACCCTGCGTCGGTTACGGTCCCCGGACGTGAGAAAATACCCGCCTGATCCAGGCAGGACCCTCACGGCGTGACCGAAAAAGTTGAAGCCCCGCGCGCGCTGAACGACGAGCTCAAGACCGTCATCCGCGATGCCTACGCCAAGCTGCAGGCCAATACCCCCGGCTTCAGCACGCGGCGTTCGCAGAGCCAGATGATCGGCGTGGTCTCGCGTGCGCTGTCGCAGAGCGGCGGCGTCGGCGTGGTCGAGGCCCCGACCGGGGTCGGCAAGAGCCTGGGCTACCTCACCGCCGGGGTGCCGATCGCCCTGGCCACGAAGAAAAAGCTGGTGATCAGCACCGGCACCGTGGCGCTGCAGTCGCAGCTGGTCGAGCGCGACATTCCCAATTTCCTCAAGGCCACCGGCCTGGAGGCCACCGTGGCCCTGGCCAAGGGCCGCACCCGCTACCTGTGCACCCGCAATGCCGCCGAGGCGCATGGCGACGGCGCCCAGGAGGGCATGTTCGAAGACGAGCAGCCGCTGTTCGACCGGCCGCTGGCGCCGATCGAAATGGACCTGGCGCAGAAGCTCAGCAAGGACTTCGTCGAGGGGCGCTGGAACGGCGACCTGGACAACGCGCCCGACACCATCAGCCCGTCGCTGCGCTCGCGCATCACCACCCCGGCCTCCGGCTGTGCCGGGCGCAAGTGCGCCTACTCCGCCCAGTGCGCGGTGCTGCGTGCGCGCAACACCGTGCGCGACGCACAGATCGTGGTCACCAATCACGCGCTGCTGCTGTCGGCGCTGTCCATTGGCGAAAGCGATAATGGCCAACCGCTTATCGCGCCGCCGTCGGACATGCTGCTGGTGCTCGACGAAGGCCACCACATCGGCAACGTGGCCATCGACCAGGGCGCGGCCAGCCTGGCCCTGGACGACATGGCCAAGCGCACCGGGCGCCTGCAGATCGTGATCGCGGCCGCCTACCGCGCGGTGGACAAGGACAAGCTGGGCAACCTGCTGCCCAACGAGGCCATCGACGTCGCCGCGCGGGTCAGCAAGCAGCTGCGCGCCTTCCGCGACGTGGTCGAGCGCAGCTGGCAGCCCGATCCCAGCGCGCAGGAGCCGATGTGGCGCGCACCGAACGGACGCCTGCCGGAGATCTGGATGGCCGACATCGAGGCGTTGGCCGACGACACCCGCGCGCTGTTCAACTGGGCCCACGCCGCGCAGTCGCAGGTGGCCAAGGGCAAGCCCGAAGACGCCGCGCGCGAGCGCCTGCAGCGCACATTGGGCATGGCGCTGGAAATGATCGAACAGCAGCACAACCTGTGGACCGCCTGGCGCCGCGAAGACAAGGAGGGCCAGCCGCCGTTCGCGCGCTGGGTGACGCTGTCGCGCGATGGCGACCTGATCCTGCACGGCTCGCCGGTGTCGGCCGCCAGCGTGCTGCGCAAGCTGCTGTGGGACGAAGTGGATTCGGTGGTGATGACCTCGGCCACGCTCACCGGCGGCGGCGACTTCCAGGCGCTGGCGATCGACAACGGCATTCCGCCCGAGGCCGAAATGGTCTCGCTGGCCTCGCCGTTCGACCTGCCCAACCAGGCCGAGCTGATCGTGCCCAACTTCCCGGTGACCCCGGATGATCGCGACCGGCACCCGAAGGAAGTGGCCAAGTACCTGGTGAAGGAGCTGGACTGGAACAAGGGCAGCATCGTCCTGTTCACCTCGCGCTGGAAGATGGAGAAGGTGGCCGAGCTGATGCCCGCCGCGCAGCGCAAGCAGGTGCTGGTACAGGGCGAAACCGCCAAGCAGAAGATGATCGACGAACACCTGCGCCGCACCTCGGCTGGCGAGGGCTCGGTGCTGTTCGGCTTGAACTCGTTCGGCGAGGGCCTGGATCTACCGGGCGAGGCCTGCACCACGGTGGTGATCACCCAGGTGCCGTTCGCGGTGCCGACCGATCCGCAGACCTCCACCCTGAGCGAATGGTTCGAGAGCCGTGGCTTGAACGCGTTCAACCTGATTGCGGTGCCGCACGCGCTGCGCACGCTGACCCAGTTCGCAGGGCGATTGATCCGCACCTCCACCGACACCGGCCGCGTGATCATCCTCGACTCGCGCCTGATCAGCCGCCGCTACGGCAAGCGCATCATCGACGCGTTGCCGCCGTTCAAGCGGGTTATCGGCTGATCGGCCGTTTCCACGGAATGCCGCCAGGCAAGGTAGGGTCGGTTCCCAAACGACCGCCGATAACGCTGATCGGCACTGGGACGCATGATCTTCACCGGAGAGGCTTCTCCGTCACGGTTCATGCCCCATCGCGCTGCCGCACATCAACGGCGGTCGATAGGGATGCGACCCTACCAACGGGCGCCGACCCAGCGTACGGGACTGGACGCCGTAGAGCCACGCCCTGCGTGGCTGCGCGGACTCAAAGTCTGCCCAGATCCCGCACCGCGCCCTTGTCGGCACTGGTGGCCAACAACGCATAGGCCTTGAGCGCCCCGGTCACCTTGCGCGGGCGTGCCTCACGCGGTTTCCAGCCCAAGGCATCCTGCTCCGCACGCCGCACCGCCAACGTCGCTTCATCCACCAGCACATCGATCCGCCGCGCCGGAATATCGATCCGGATCCGGTCGCCATCGCGCACCAGCCCGATCGTGCCGCCCGCCGCCGCTTCCGGCGACGCATGCCCGATCGACAGCCCGGACGTTCCGCCCGAGAAGCGCCCATCGGTCAGCAGCGCACACTGTTTGCCCAGCCCCTTAGATTTCAGGTAACTGGTGGGGTACAGCATCTCCTGCATGCCCGGCCCACCGCGCGGGCCCTCATAGCGGATCACCACCACATCGCCTGCGCCCACCTCGTCGGCCAGGATGCCCTGCACCGCGGCATCCTGGCTCTCGAACACCTTCGCGTTGCCCTCGAACACATGGATGGACTCATCCACGCCGGCGGTTTTCACCACGCACCCGTCTTCGGCCAGGTTGCCGCGCAGCACTGCGAGCCCGCCCTCGGCGGAATACGCGTTGGCCACATCGCGGATGCAGCCATCGGCCCGGTCCAGGTCCAGTGACGGCCAACGCGTAGCCTGGCTGAAAGCCACCTGGGTGGGAATGCCAGCCGGGCCGGCACTGAAGAATTCGTGCACGCCCGCATCGTCGGTCACCGCCACGTCCCAGCGCGCAATCGCGTCGGCCAGGGTGCGGCTGTGCACGGTGGGCACCCCGGTATGCAGCAGCCCGCCGCGCGCCAGCGACCCCAGGATCGCGAACACACCACCGGCGCGGTGCACGTCCTCCATGTGGTACTTCGGCGTGTTCGGCGCCACCTTGCACAGCTGCGGCACGCGCCGCGACAGCGCATCGATCGCATGCAGGTCGAAGTCCACTTCCGCCTCCTGCGCGGCGGCCAGCAGGTGCAGGATGGTGTTGGTGGAACCGCCCATGGCGATATCCAGCGTCATCGCGTTCTCGAACGCGGCACGCGTGGCAATGCCGCGCGGCAGCGCCGTGGCATCTTCGCCGCCGTACCAGCGGTGGCACAGCTCCACCACCAGCCGGCCGGCGCGGCGGAACAGCTGCTCGCGGTCGGCATGCGTAGCCAGTGTCGAGCCGTTGCCCGGCAGCGACAACCCCAACGCTTCGGTCAGGCAGTTCATCGAGTTGGCGGTGAACATGCCCGAACACGACCCGCAGGTGGGGCAGGCACTGCGCTCGTACTCGGCGACCTTTTCATCCGAGGCGCTGGCATCGGCGGCGATCACCATCGCATCCACCAGGTCCAGCTTGTGCTCGGCCAGTCGCGTCTTGCCCGCTTCCATCGGCCCGCCGGACACGAACACCACCGGAATGTTCAGCCGCAGCGCGGCCATCAGCATGCCCGGGGTGATCTTGTCGCAGTTCGAAATGCACACAAGCGCGTCGGCACAGTGCGCGTTGACCATGTACTCGACCGAGTCGGCGATGATCTCGCGGCTGGGCAGCGAATACAGCATGCCGTCATGGCCCATCGCGATGCCGTCGTCCACCGCGATGGTGTTGAACTCCTTGGCGACGCCGCCAACCTGTTCGATCTCGCGCGCCACCAGCTGGCCCAGGTCCTTGAGGTGGACGTGGCCGGGCACGAACTGGGTAAATGAATTGGCGATGGCGATGATCGGCTTGTGGAAGTCCGCATCGGTCATGCCGGTGGCGCGCCACAGCGCGCGGGCCCCGGCCATGTTGCGGCCGGCGGTGGAAGTACGGGAACGGTATTCAGGCATGGGGGCTGGCAGGATCTGGCGGGCCGTGGGGGCGCGTTGCCATTCGATTCTGCCGAAAAAATCCGGTTGCGTTTGCAACCGACGCTGTTGGCCATCCTGAAACGCTGTTCATCTTTTCGCCTTTGCCGATTTTGGTTGTTGGCCCCGATCAGGCATGATTGAGGGGATACCGAAAGGGGGGCACACCGCCATGAAACGTTCCAGGACCACCGCACTGCTGCTGATGAGCGCCGCGCCGCTGCTGTTCACTGCCTGTTCCAAGCAGGAAAGCGTGCAGACGCAGGAGGGGCTGTACACCTCGGTGGAAGCCTGTACCGAAGCCACGGGCGACCCCTCCAGCTGCCGTACCGCCTTTGCCGAGGCGCAGAAGCAGTCGGCCGACGCGGCCCCCAAGTACGCCTCGCGTGCCGAATGCGAAGCCGAGTACAACGCCGAACAGTGCGTGGAACAGAAGACCTCCACCGGTCATTCGTTCATCGGGCCGATGATGATGGGCTTCTTCATGTCGCAGATGCTCAGCAACCGTGGCGGTGCCGGCCTGGCGCAGGCCCCGGCGGCGGCACCGGCTTACCAGGACAAGGCCAAGGGCTGGGCGCGCCCGGCCCCGGGCGGCAGCGGTGGCCTGAACACCGCCAGCGGCATCGGCGCCGGCAAGGCCGGGCTCGCCCCGGTCAACGCCACCCCGAACCGTGCGGTCACCGCAAGCCGTGGCGGCTTCGGCAACACCAGCAGCAGCCGCAGCAGCTACGGCGGCTGATCGGATGAAGCGTGTGCGTATCGACGAGCGCAGCCAGTGGCGCGCTCGTGCGGCCGAGTCCGGCTTCCGCTTCCACACCATCGACGGCCTGCCGTACTGGGATGAAACCGCCTACTACGCCTTCACCCTGCGCCAGATCGAAAACGACATCGAAGATCCCAGCGCGCAGCTGCATGCGATGGCCATGGACCTGGTCGACGAGGTGGTCCGCAGCGAGCAGCTGATGGACCAGCTGGCCATTCCGCCGGCGTTCCGCGACTGGATTGCCGACAGCTGGCGCCGCCGCGAGCCGCACCTGTATGGCCGGCTGGATTTCGCCTATGACGGTACCGGCCCGGCCAAGCTCTACGAGCTCAATTACGACACGCCGACCTCGCTGTTCGAGGCCGCGTTCTTCCAGTGGCAATGGTTGGAAGACCAGCGCAACCAGAACCGGTTGCCGCCGCAGGCCGACCAGTTCAACGCCATCCACGAAGCGCTGGTGGACCGTTTCGCCGAATTGAGCGCGCAGTTGCCACCGCCGCTGTACTTCAGTGCCGTGGGCGCCTCGGAAGAGGACCAGGGCACCGTGGACTACCTGCGCGACTGCGCGGCGCAGGCCGGGCTGCGTGGCGAAGCGATCGCGATCGAAGACATCGGCCTGTCCGAGGACGGCCGGTTCACCGCGCTGGACGACACCGTCATCGGCAGCCTGTTCAAGTTGTATCCGCTGGAAGACCTGATGACCGAGTCGTTCGGGCAGGCGCTGCCCACCTCGGGCGTGCAGCTGCTGGAACCGGCGTGGAAGGCCATCCTGAGCAACAAGGGCGTGCTGCCGCTGCTGTGGCAGCGCCACCGGGGCCACCCGAACCTGCTGGCGGCCGAGTTCGACGACGGCAGCGCGCTGCCGGCCGGCTGGGTGCGCAAGCCGCTGTTCTCACGCGAAGGCGCCAACGTGGCCATGCACCTGGCCGATGGCAGCTGGCAGGAAAGCGAAGGCCCGTACACCGGCCCGGCGATCCGCCAGGCTGCGCACCCGCTCACCGCGTTCGACGGCGGCTACCCGTTGATCGGCAGCTGGGTGGTGGGTGACCATGCCTGCGGCATGGGCATCCGCGAAGACGACAGCCGCATCACCCGCGACAGCGCCCGGTTTGTCCCGCACGCAATCATCGACGAAGCACCAACGCGGATTTACGTCTGACGGGGCAACGGCGTCACGACCAACGGTCGTGACCTATCGGCCAAGCGGCCGTTTACCCGATCGAACCGGCGATGCGGTCGGTCCGACCCCCCCGCGCCAAACCCGACCGGTAGGTATCGACCGTTGGTCGATACGTGCCTACAGCAACCCGTCGCGTTTGACGGCGAGGTAGCGCTCCACCAGTGCGCCTGGCAGCGCATCGGCCGTCACATCCAGCACCATCACCCGATGGCTGCGCAGTGCTTCATGCGCGTCATTGCGCTGCTGCAGGTAACGCGCGATGGCACCGGCCTGGGTCGCGTCCTGCAGCGTTTCCACCTCCTGCTCCAACGCCACGTCCAGCTCGCGCTCGCGCAGGCTGGCCACGCACACCAGGTGCTGGCGCTGCAGCAGGCGCACCGCCACCAGCAGGTCTTCGATATCCTCATCGCGCACGTTGGTGACCAGCATCACCAGCGAACGCCGGCGCTGGCGCAGGCTCAGTTCGGTGGCGGCGGCCAGGTAATCGGTGGCCACCGGTTGCGCCTGCAGGTCGTAGCTGGCGCGCAGCAGCGCGTCGATCGCGCCCATGCCACGCTGTGGCGCCACCCAGCGGCTCTCGCCACCGGTGGCGAACAGGCCCACGCCATCGCCCTGGCGCAGCGCCAGGTAGGACACCACCAGTGACGCGTTGAGCACGTGGTCGAAGTGCGACAGCCCGCCTTCGCTGGCCATCATGCGCCGACCGGTGTCGATCATCAGCACCAGCTGCTGGTTCTTTTCGTCCTGGTACTCGCGCGAAATCAGCTTGCGCGCGCGCGAGGTCGCCTTCCAGTCGATCTGGCGCAGGCTGTCGCCGATGCGGTACTCGCGCATCTGGTGGAAATCGGTGCCTTCGCCACGGCGGCGCTTGAGATGCGCACCGACCAGCCGCGAGGCCTGTTCGGCACTGAACAACGCAAAGCGGGTCAGCGGCGCGAAGTTGGGGTACACCCGCACGGTCAGCGCCGGCGGCAGCAGGCGGCGCTGGCGCCACATCCGCCACGGCGCATGCAGGCGCAGGTGCACGCCGTCGAACACGAAGCGGCCGCGCGCGGTCGGGGTCAACGTGTACTCCACGCTGCTGGCCACCAGCGGCTTCAGCGTCAACGCACGCGGCAGGCCCTGCAGCGTCCACGCACCGGGCACCAGGTCGAACACCTCCACGCGCTGCCGGCGGCTGGATTCGAAGCGCAGCGTGGTCCGCCGTTCGACGTTCAGCGCCAGCGCCTCGGGCAGTTCGCGCTGTACGCTGGGGGAGGGCTCCGCGCGCAGCCGCAGCAGGTCCACCAGTGCGAGTACGGCGATCACCGCTGCGGACGCCCACCACGCCGCCACCGGCAGCAGGCCGAACGCGACCGGCAGCCCAAGCAGTCCCCAGCCGACCAGCAGCATCAGCAGCAGCGGGCCGGGCCTCATTTGCGCGGCGCTTCCACCTTGGCCAGCAGCGCAGTCAACGCATCGTCGGCCGACTGGCCTTCAATCTGCAGTTCCGGGGCCAGCGCGATGCGGTGGCGCAGCGCTGGGCGGGCGATCTCGCGCACGTCGTCGGGGGTGACGAAATCGCGCCCGGCCAGCACCGCCTGCGCCCGCGCCGCGCG
>NZ_CAUQPH010000064.1:0-19939 GCF_963519925.1 uncultured Stenotrophomonas sp.
CACCCGGGCCGCGGGCTGCGCCCGGACCGGCATTGCGGTGGTTGCTCGGGCCGGTGCTCACGCCATCGGGCACGTACCAGCTGCGGAACGCGGCCGGGTTGCCTTCGGGCAGGGCGCGGTTGCCCTTGTCCGGGCGCTGCTTGAACGGGCGCTGCGACTGCTTGGCCGCCGCTTCGCCGGTCACCGTCAGGCCACCCTTGAAGCCGCCGCCCTTGCCGCCGCGACCACGGCCGCGGTCTTCGCGCACGTTGTCGAAGCGACGCAGTTCGCGGCCTTCGTCGGCCTGGTTGTGGCCGTTGACGTACGCATTGCCACGGCCACCTTCGCGCGACACGCGCACGGTGGTCTTGGCGGCGCGGCGCTGGCCGATCACCGGCTGCAGGGTCAGCGCCGACGGCGCGCCTTCTTCCAGCTTCAGTTCGGCGCGCAGCTGCTCGACCTGCTTGGCGGTGAGTTCCTGCGACTGGCCACGCAGCAGTTCGCGCGGCAGGGTGATCCTGCCGTAGCGGGTGCGCTTCAGGCGGCTGACCTGGCAGCCCTGCGACTCCCACAGGCGACGCACTTCGCGGTTGCGGCCTTCCTTGACCACCACGCGGAACCAGTCGTGCGAATCGGTCCCGCCAATGCGTTCGATCTCGTCGAACTTGGCCGGGCCGTCTTCCAGCGCCACGCCACGGGCGAGGCGGTCGACGATGGCGTCGGGCACCTTCTCTTCGCCTTCCGGGGCGCGCACGCGCACCACGTATTCGCGCTCGACTTCGTAGGAGGGATGCATCATCGCGTTGGCCAGCTCACCGTCGGTGGTCGCCAGCAGCAGGCCGGTGGTGTTGATGTCCAGGCGGCCGATCGCGATCCAGCGTGCGCCCTTCAGGGCCGGCAGCGCTTCGAACACGGTGGGGCGACCTTCGGGATCTTCGCGCGTGGTCACTTCGCCTTCGGGCTTGTTGTACGCCAGCACGCGCGAGGTCTCGGTCAGCGCGGTGGCGACGAAGCCACGGCCGTCCAGCTCGACCTTGTCGCCGCTCTTGATCGACTGGCCGGTCTTGGCCACTTCGCCGTTGACCTTGACCAGGCCGTCGGCGATGCGCTGTTCCAGCGCGCGGCGCGAGCCGAGGCCGGCCTGGGCCAGCACCTTGTGCAGGCGCTCTTCGAGCTTGGGCTGGTCGGTGTCGGATTCGCGCTTCAGCGAAAGCTTGTTCAACGACAGCTTGCGGGGGGTGTCACTCATTTACTTGGCTCCGGCCGGCGACGTTTCGTCGGCCTCTGGTTCGGGATCGGCTTCGTCAACAGCCACGGTCGTCTTCGCGACGGCGTTGTTTTCGGTTTCGGGGTCGCCATCGCTGGCGGTTGCATCCGCATCGTCGTCGGCGGGCGACGCAGATGCATGGGATTGGGTTTCGCTATTGTCCTGCGCGGCGTCCTGTTCTGCCAACCGTGCCGACATCAGCGCGGCGCGCGCGGCAGCGCGGGTGGCGGCCGGGTCGGATTCCGGTGCCGGTTCGGATTCCGGTTCTGGTTCCGATTGTGGCTCGGCGTGGGGTTCGGCGTCGGCGTCCGGGCTGGCCGCGCCGGCGGCGATGCGACCGGCCGGCTGGCCGTCGTTGTCCAGCGGCAGCTGCGGCTCCAGTTCACCCAGGTCGCGCAGCTCCGACAGCGGTGGCAGTTCGTCCAGGCGCTTGAGCCCGAAGTAATCCAGGAAGCCCTTGGTGGTGCCGAACAGCGCCGGTTTGCCGGGCACGTCGCGGTGGCCGATCACGCGGATCCACTCGCGCTCTTCCAGCGCCTGGATGATGTTGCTGCTCACCGCCACGCCACGTACCTGTTCGATCTCGCCGCGGGTGATCGGCTGGCGGTAGGCGATCAGCGCCAAGGTTTCCAGCGTGGCACGGGTGTAGCGGGTCTTGCGCTCGGTCCACAGCCGGGTGATGAACCCGTGGACCTCGCTGGTGACCTGGAAGCGGAAGCCCGAGGCGACCTCGACCAGCTCCACGCCACGATCGGCGCAGCCTTCGCGCAGCAGTTCCAGCGCGCGTTCGATGCTGCCCGGCGGCGCCGGTTCCTCTTCCGGGAACAGGCCCTGCAGCTGGGCCAGGGTCAGCGGCTGGCTGGAGGCCAGCAGCGCCCCTTCGACAATACGGTTGATCAGCGGTTGATCCATGCGTGGGTCGGGTGCTCAGTCGGATTCGTTGGCGGCGTCGGCATCGTCGAACTCGCTGTTGAACTGCAGCGGTTCGTTGGTGTTGCCAGCGGCCAGGGACTTGACGTAGATCGGCGCCAGCGGCGCTTCCTGGACGATGTCCAGCAACTGTTCCTTGGCCAGTTCGAGCAGCGCCAGGAAGGTGACCAGCACCCCCAGCTTGCCTTCTTCGGCGGTGAACAGCGTTTCAAAGCGATAGAACCTGCCGTCTTCCAGACGGCCCAGCACGTCGCCCATGCGCTGGCGGACGCTCAAGGCCTCGCGTTTGATCGCGTGGCCGGTAAACAATTCGGCGCGCTTGAGCACGTCGTGCAGCGCCATCAGCATTTCCTTCAGGTCCACCGGCGGCGGCAGCTTGATCGCCGCACGGTCGGGCACGAAGGCATGGGCCAGGCTGGTGTCGCGGTCCTGGCGGGGCAGGGCGTCGATATCTTCGGCGGCCTGCTTGAAACGTTCGTATTCCTGCAGCCGGCGCACCAGTTCCGCGCGCGGGTCGCCTTCCTCGCCTTCGATGCTCGGCGGGCGCGGCAGCAGCATCCGCGACTTCACCTCGGCCAGGATCGCGGCCATCACCAGGTACTCGGCGGCCAGTTCGAAGCGCAGTTCCTGCATGACATTGATGTAGTCCACGTACTGCCGGGTGATTTCGGCGACGGGGATGTCCAGGATGTCCAGGTTCTGCCGGCGGATCAGGTACAGCAGCAGGTCAAGCGGACCTTCGAAAGCATCCAGGATGACTTCCAGCGCGTCCGGCGGGATGTACAGGTCCTGCGGGATCTGCAGGACCGGTTGACCATGCACCACGGCCAGCGGCATTTCCTGCTGCTGCGGGGCGGTCGGCCGGGTTTGCGGGTTCGCGTCGAGCGCGAGTTCGGAAGTCATCAATATTGACGTCGGTATTGCAACGGACCAGTTTGCTGCGCCGGACCCGACCGGGACGGCCCGGAAGGCAGGATCGCAAGCCATGACACGCCTGTGCCGGCGTGGTTCCACATTTCAAACAGCAGCAGGTTGCTCGACCGGCAGGCATCGACGATGGGTCGATACAGGCGCGGCAACGGAACTGCGGGAGGTCGTCTACGTGTACTGGTTTGGGGGCAGCGGATCCCGGAACGACGGGGTTGCTGCGTCCAGCCACGTGCAATACGGACAAGAGTACGGCTTCACAACGGCAGTGTCCAGCGAGGCGGGCTAGAATCGCGGGGTTGTTCAGCTGAACCCCTGGAGTTGCCCGTGTGGTATGTGATTGAAGGCTATGACGGTACCGATGTGCTGCCCGCCCGGCTGGCGGCCCGGCCGGCCCACCTGGCCCGACTGGAAGCCCTGCGTGATGCAGGCCGTCTGCTGCTGGCCGGCCCGTGCCCGGCCATCGACAGCGAAGACCCGGGCCCGGCAGGCTTCAGCGGCAGCGTGGTGATCGCCGAGTTCGACTCGCTGGAGCAGGCACAGGCCTGGGGCGCCGAGGATCCTTATGTGGACGCCGGCGTCTACACCCGGGTGCAGGTGCGCCCCTTCCGCAGGGTGCTGCCATGAGCCGGGTCGAGCAGATCCGCGCGGCCCTGCAGGCGGCGTTCGATCCGGAGCTGCTGGAGGTGGTGGACGACAGCCACCGCCATGCCGGCCACGAAGGCGCGCGCGATGGACGGGGGCATTTCAATGTCCGCGTGGTCAGCGCGGCCTTCGAGGGCAAGTTGCCGCTCGCGCGCCATCGTGCCGTCTATGCGGCCTTGGGCAGCCTGATGGAGACCGACATCCACGCGCTGTCCATCGATGCCCAAGCGCCGTCAAAAAAGGGCTGAAGCCCTTGTCCCGCCTTGTCCCGGCAAGTCCCGGGGCGACCTCTCCAGGACATTTCGAGGTTACCACCGTGCGACATTTGCCTAACGGACTGTTTACATCCGGGTTTGAAAACGCTTACATTCCGCGCCAAGCCCAGATCTCTAAGCCGTGGAGGGCGGCGAAGTGAACAAGGCAGCCATCACCATCAAGGATGTAGCCCGCGAAGCCCGCGTCAGCGTGGCAACGGTGTCGCGTGCGCTCAACGGGCATGAAAACGTCGCCGAGCCGGTGCGCAAGCTGGTGCTGGAGGTGGCCGCGCGCCTGCGCTATACCCCGCATGCGGCCGCCCGCAGCCTGAGCAGCCGGCGCACCAACACCATCGGTGTGGTGCTGCCCGACCTGTACGGCGAATTCTTCTCCGAACTGATGCGCGGCATCGACCAGGTGGCGCGTGCGCGCCGCCAGCACCTGCTGGTGTCCAGCTACCACGGCGACCAGGAGCAGCAGGGCGCGGCCCTGCGTGCCATGCGCGGCCGGGTCGACGGGCTGCTGGTGCTGTCGCCGTATGCCGAAAGCCCCGGCTTCCTGACCGATAACCTGCCGCAGTCGCTGCCCACGGTGCTGATCAACACCTATCTGCCCGAGCAGGACCACCCGGTACTCAGCATCGACGACCATGCCGGCGCGATGGCGATGACCCGCCACCTGCTCGATGGCGGGCACCGCCGCATTGCCTTCATTGCCGGCCCCGACCTGAACTTCGATGCGCGCGAACGCCTGCGCGGGTTCCGCGACGCGTTGGCCGCGTTCGGCAGCGCGGCGGAGGGCATCGAGCTGCCGGGCGACTTCGATGAGGCCTCCGGCCACCGCGCCGGGCAGGAGCTGCTGGCCGCCGGGGCACTGCCCGATGCGGTGTTCGCCGCCAACGACATGATGGCGCTGGGATGCCTGTATGCGTTCGCCCAGGCGGGCGTGCGGGTGCCGACGGATGTGGCGCTGGCCGGCTTCGATGACATTCCGCTGGCGCGTTTCGTTCACCCGTCGTTGACGACGATGCAGGTGAGTATCGCCGAATTGGGCGACAGGGCGGCCACGCGCCTGCTGCAGTTGATGGATGGCAACAACAGCGAGACGGAGGGCGACAAGCAGACGCTTGTACCTCGCCTGATCGTCCGTGATTCATGCGGTATCGGTTCCACGTCGTAGGCCACGACCGTTGGTCGTGGCACATCTGAAAACAAAAAAGACAGGCGGCCGCTATGACGGTCACCACCACCCGGAGATTTACATGACGTATTCCAAGAACAGCACCCGCATGCCGGCTCGCCGCCTGCTGACGAGTGCGCTGGTCAGCTGCCTGCTGCTCGGCGCCGCGCCGAGCGTGATGGCGCAGTCCGCCACCTCCTCGCTGCGTGGCCAGGTCGCCCAGGCCGAGGCCGGTACCGAAGTCACCGCCACCAACGTGGCCAGCGGCAGCGTGCGCCGCGCCATCACCCGTGCCGATGGCACCTATTCGCTGATGGGCCTGGATCCGGGCACCTATGACGTGGTCGCCAACGGCCAGACCCAGAAGGTCACCGTGACCGTGGCCTCGACCGCGACGCTGAACTTCAGCGGCGCCCCGGCCAATGGCAGCACCGCCAACGCGACCAACCTCGACACCGTCAACGTGGTCGCCCCGACCCTGCTGCAGGAAGTGCGTACGTCCGAAGTGGGCAAGACGGTCAGCCTGCAGCAGATCCAGACCACCCCGCAGGTGTCGCGCAACTTCCTGGAATTCGCCGACGCGGTGCCGGGCATGATCTTCACCCGTGATGCGAAGGGCAACACCTCGCTGCGCGGTGGTGCCACCAATGCCGACGGCACCAACGTCTACATCGACGGCGTGGGCCAGAAGAGCTACGTCAAGGGCGGCGGCGTCGCCGGCCAGTCCGGCAGCGCCGGCAACCCGTTCCCGCAGCTGGCGATCGGCGAATACAAGGTCATCAGCGGCAACTACAAGGCCGAGTACGGCCAGGTCTCCAGCGCGGCGGTGACCGCGGCGACCAAGTCCGGTACCAATGAATTCAAGGGTGAGGCGTTCTACCGCTACACCGACGAAGACATGCGCGCCAAGACCCCGGCCGAGCGCCAGGAAGGCAAGACCAAGGAAGTGTCGGCCGAGAAGGAATACGGCTTCGCCCTGGGCGGCCCGATCGTGCAGGACAAGGCGCACTTCTTCGTGACCTACGAAGCCAAGCGCTTCGACCTGCCGGTGACCATCGCCCCGGAAGGCTCGGTGACCAACCGCGTCGGCCTGCTCCCGGCCGATGCCGCCGCCCAGCTCGGCCCGGCCAGCCAGCCGTTCGAACAGGACCTGATCTTCGCCAAGATCGACGTCGAGCCGACCGACAACGACCGCATCGAGCTGACCTTCCAGGACCGCGACGAAACCCAGCAGCAGTTCAGTGGCCAGACCGCGCCGTCGCACGGCAAGGAAACCGAGAACACCGACCGTCGTTACGCGCTGCGCTGGAACCACAGCGGTGAGCGCTTCTACAACGAACTGATGCTCACCCACGAAGATTCGTTCAACAACCCGGTGCCGCTGACCATCGGCAACGGCTACGTGTACACCGCGCCGGACGGTACCGACGACCGAACCCTGGTGCAGATCGGCGGCGCCTCGGCGCTGGACTCGCAGGTGAAGGGCCAGAAGGGCTGGTCGATCGAAGACAACCTGACCCTGGACGGCATCCAGTGGGCCGGCGACCACACCATCAAGATGGGCGCCAAGTACAAGGAAATCGACCTGTACGCATCGGATGCGCAGGAGATCAACCCGCAGTTCACCTATACCCTGGGTGATGCGGACTTCCCGTCGGACATCCCGTACAAGGCGCAGTTCGTCAAGCCGGTCACCGGCGTGACCGGCGTCACCGGTGAAGTGCGTTCCAAGGTCAAGCAGATCGGCCTGTTCATCCAGGACGACTGGCAGGTCAACGACCACCTGCAGCTGAACCTGGGCCTGCGCTGGGATTACGAAAAGAACCCGAGCTACCTGGACTTCGTGACCCCGCCGGAAGTGGTGGCGGCGATCTACAGCCAGGATCCGCGCGGTCCGGCCGGCCAGACCTATGCCGACTCGCTGGCTGCCAGCGGCCTGAACATCAACGACTACATCAGCAACGGCCGCAACCGCAAGGCGTTCAAGAATGCCTGGCAGCCGCGCCTGGGCTTCTCGTATGACCTCAACGCCGACGAGCAGCACGTGATCCACGGTGGTGCCGGCCGTTCCTACGACCGCGACCTGTTCGACTACCTGCAGCTGGAAACCACCAAGCTGGCACTGCCGCAGCCGACTATTTACTTCCGCAACCCGGCCACGGGCGCCTGCCTCAATGGCCAGGCCGCGTGCTACGACTGGGATCCGAACCTGCTCAACGGCATCCAGAACCTGCAGGCCCTGGTCGGTTCGACCAGCAATGCCGGCCTGGAAGTGGACCTGCTCAACAACAACCTGAAGGCACCGTACGCCGACCAGTTCAGCCTGGGCATGTCCAACCAGATCGGCGACTGGCTGACCGACGCCACCGTCGCGCGCACGCTGACCTATGACGGCTTCGCCTTCACCCTGGGCAACCGTTACCCGACCGGCCAGTTCTTCGATGACCCGCGCCTGTGCGGTGGCACCTCGCCGGGCCTGAGCCAGGCGTGGAGCTGCAACATCCCGGGCTTCGGCAGCCTGATCATCGGCCAGCAGGGCATTAAGACCCGTGCCACCCAGGTGCTGCTGTCGGCGCAGAAGCCGTTCACCAAGGAAAGCGGCTGGGGCACCTCGATCGCCTACACCTGGACGACCGCGCGCCACAACCGTGACATCAACGAGCACTACGCGTTCGACCGTGGCCTGATCGAGGATTACCCGACCGTCCGTTCCAACGGTGCGCCGCGTCATCGCATCGTGCTGACTGGTTCGTATGCCGGCTTCTGGGACATCACCTTCGGCGGCAAGATCACCCTGGCCACCCCGACCGCGGTCAACGACTGGTACCCGGTGGCGCAGGCCAGCGGCTTCGACCTGCCGACCCCGGGCGCCGCGGTGCCGGACGGCAACGGTCGCTTCCTGCTTGGTGGCAAGATCTGGGGCTACCGCTCGGTCGACCTGCAGGCGACGAAGACGTTCAAGATGCCGGGCGAGACCGAGTTGTACGCGCGTATCGACATCATCAACGTGTTCAACTTCGACAACTTCTCCAACTACAACTACACCAAGTCCAACGGCAAGCTGCTGGCCAGCTACAACGAGACCGGCGACATCGTCGGTACGCCGCGCCAGGTGAAGGCGGAAGTGGGCTTCCGCTTCTGATGAGGGGAAGGTGGTGACACCCATGGCGTTTTGACACGCATGGCGTGTCACTACGCCGCAGGCCGGTCCCCCAGCCGTAGAGACACGCCATGCGTGTCCTCGCGGTCTGGGGAGAACCGGTTTTTTATGAATGCAGGCTGTAAACGATTTCACTCCACGCCCCGGTATGCTGGCGTGGAATTCGAAGATTCCGGAGGGTTGGCACGATGAAGGTACCCCGCGTAGTGGCACTGGCGGTAATGGCGGCAGCCGTGGTCGGCTGCAAGCCGCAGGCACAGGAACAGCCCGCCAAACCCAAGCCGCCGGTGATCCTGGTCGAAGCCGACGTTCCACCGCGCCCGATGAAACCGGAGTTGCCGCCGCTGTTCGACGACATCGAACGCCGCACCTTCCAGTTCTTCTGGGACACCACCAACGAAGTCAACGGGCTCAGCCCGGACCGTTATCCGTCGCGCCCGTTCGCCAGCATCGCCTCGGTGGGCTACGCGCTGACCGCCTATCCGATCGGCGTGGAAAACGGCTGGGTCAGCCGTACCCAGGCCGTGGACCGCACCCTGACCACGCTGAAGTTCTTCCGCGACCTGCCGATGGGCCCGCAGCGCACCGGCAAGGGCGGCTACAAAGGTTTCTACTACCATTTCCTGGACATGCAGCAGGGCCACCGCTATGACAGCTGGGTGGAACTGTCCAGCGTGGACACCGCCCTGCTGATGATGGGCGTGCTGTTCGCGCAGTCCTATTACACCGGCGACGATTCCCGCGAGAAGGAAATCCGCGCCATCGCCGACACCCTGTACAAGCGCGTCGACTGGCCGTGGCTGCAGCAGCGCGCCCCGCTGATCTCGATGGGCTGGTTCCCGGAAAGCGGCTTCATCGACCACGACTGGATGGGCTACAACGAAGCGATGATGGTCTACATCCTCGCGCTCGGCTCGCCCAGCCACCCGGTCAGCCCGGATGCGTGGACGGTGTGGACGCGCACCTACGACAACGACTGGGGCGTGTTCCAGGGCCAGGAATACCTGTCTTTCGGCCCGCTGTTCGGCCACCAGTACACCCACGTCTGGATCGACTTCCGCGACATCCAGGACGCGTACATGCGCGAACGCGGCAGCACCTATTTCCTCAACAGCCGCTCGGCCGCACTGGCCCAGCGCGAGTACGCCATCGCCAACCCGGCGCAGTGGAAGGAATACGGCGAGAACGTGTGGGGCCTGACCGCCAGCGATGGCCCGCAGAACACCACCCAGGAATTCCGCGGCGAGCAGCGCCAGTTCCGCCATTACTCCTCGCGCGGCGCCGGCCTGCGGGAGAACTTCGACGATGGCACCATCGCCCCCACCGCGGCGATCTCCTCGGTGGTGTTCGCCCCGGAAGAGGTGATCCCGGCCACGCTGGAAATGCACAAGCGTTACGGCGACTACCTGTATTCCAGCTACGGCTTCCTGGATTCGTTCAACCCCAGCTTCAACTTCGACATTCCGCTCAAGACCGGGCGCATCGTGCCGGATCGCGGCTGGGTGGCCAGCGACTACATCGGCATCGACCAGGGCCCGATCCTGACCATGATCGCCAACTACCGCAACGACTTCGTCTGGAACACGATGAAGACCAACCCGCACATCCGCCGTGGCCTGGAGCGTGCCGGTTTCAGCGGCGGCTGGCTGACCCCGGAAGGCGAGGACCAGCCGATGGAACTGCAGAAGGACGAGAAGGCCGCTGCGGCCCGTTCGATGGGCATCGCCGAATCCCGCGCCGCCGCTGCGCAGGAACAGAAGAACAATTCCAACACCAACCGCAACCAGCCCCAGGGGAAGTAAGCAGTGTCCTTGTCGTCGCGCCCCAAGCTGTGGGTGAGTGTTCTGCTGCTGGTCATCGGCAGCCTGTTGTTGAGTGCCTGCCGCCGGGAACCGGAAGGGGTGACCGTGCGGTTCTGGGCGATGGGTCGCGAAGCCGAAGTGGTCGCCGAGCTGATCCGCGAATTCGAAGCGGAAAACCCCGGCATCCACGTCGACGTGCAGAACATCCCGTGGACCGCCGCGCATGAAAAGCTGCTCACCGCGTTCGCCGCCGATGGGCTGCCGGACGTGTTCCAGCTGGGCAATACCTGGATCCCGGAGTTCGCCGAGCTCGACACGCTGACTCCGCTGGCGCCGTTCGTGGCCCGGTCGAAGGTGGTGGACCCGGCCGATTACTTCCAGGGCATCTGGGACACCAATGTCATCCATGACCAGCTGGTCGGCATTCCGTGGTACGTGGACACGCGCCTGCTGTACTACCGCAAGGACCTGCTGGCGCAGGCCGGCTTCGACCACCCGCCGCGCACCTGGGCGGAGTGGAACACCATGATGGCGGCGATCAAGAAGATGCAGGGTGCCGACCGCTACGCGATCCTGATGCCGATCAACGAGTTCGAACAGCAGCTGTCGTTCGCCCTGCAGCAGCCGGACCCGCTGCTGCGCGACCACGACACCCGTGGCAACTTCCGCAGCCCGGGGTTCCGCCGCACGCTGGCGTTCTACGAAAACATGTTCGCCCAGGGCTGGGCGCCGCGCATGTCCGAAACCCAGATCTCCAACGTGTGGGACGAGTTCTTCCGCGGCTTCAACGTGTTCTACCTGTCCGGCCCCTGGAACATCCGCGAGTTCAAGAAGCTGCAGCCCAAAGAACTGGAAGGCAAGTGGGGCACCGCCGCGCTGCCCGGCCCGGACGGCCCGGGCGCAGGCATCGCCGGTGGCACCAGCCTGGTGATCTCGCGCAGCTCGCAGCAGAAGGAAGCGTCGTGGAAGCTGATCGAGTTCCTGTCGCGCCCGGCCATCCAGGAACGCTTCCATTCCATCATCGGCGACCTGCCGCCGCGACGCAGCACCTGGGAATTCGCCTCGCTGGCCAATGACCCGCTGGCGCAGCCGTTCCGCGACCAGCTCGAGCGGGTGCGCCCGACCCCGAAGGTGCTGGAGTGGGAACGTATCGTGCAGGAAATGCGCATCGTCACCGAACAGGTGGTACGCGGTGGGCTGGATCAGGATGTAGCCGTGAATCGACTGGATGACCGTGTGGACAAGGTATTGGCCAAGCGCCGCTGGATGCATGAACAGCGCACGCAGGCCGACGCGGCTGCCGCGCCGGCCGCGGAGGTGAGCCCATGAAGCAGCGTTCGCTCGCCGGCTGGATCTTCGCCGGCCCGTCCCTGCTGGTCATCGGCGTGTTCTTCGGCCTGCCGGTGTTTTCCGCACTGGCGCTCAGCATCACCGACTTCGACCTGTACGCACTGGCCGACGGCGGCAACCTGCGCTTCGTCGGGCTGGGCAACTATATCGACCTGCTGCAGACCCCGATGTTCTGGAAGTCGCTGTGGAACACCACGTATTTCGTGATCGTGGGCGTGCCGATGTCGATCGGCGTGTCGCTGGGCGCGGCCATGCTGCTCAATGCCCCGGCCGCGCGCTTCAAGGCGCTGTTCCGCACCGCGCTGTTCGCCCCGGTGGTGACCACGCTGGTGGCGGTGGCGGTGATCTGGCGCTACCTGTTCCATACCAGCTACGGGCTGGTGAACTACGGCCTTGGCCATCTGGGGATCAGCCCGATCGACTGGCTGGGCGACCCGAACTGGGCCATGCCCACCATCATGCTGTTCGCGGTGTGGAAGAACTTCGGCTACAACATGGTGATCTTCCTGGCCGGCCTGCAGGCGATCCCGCATGACCTGTACGAGGCCGCGCGCATCGATGGCGCCTCGCGCTGGAAGCAGTTCCTGCACATCACCCTGCCGATGCTCGGCCCGGTGCTGCTGGTGGTGGGCGTGATCACCGTGTCCGGCTACTTCCAGCTGTTCGCCGAACCCTACGTGATGACCCGCGGCGACCCGCTGCAGAGCACCGTGAGCGTGCTGTACTTCATGTTCGAGGAAGGCTTCAAGTGGTGGAACCTGGGCCGTGCGTCGGCCGTGGCGTTCCTGCTGTTCCTGATCATCCTGGCGGTAACCAGCCTGATGCTGCGTTTCGGCCGCAAGAGGCAGTTGGTATGACTCGTGAGATCGGCCAGTCGCGCTGGCATGCGTGGTGGGTGAACGGTGGGCTGCTGGTGCTGGCGGCGGTCAGCCTGGCGCCGCTGCTGTGGATGCTGTCGGTGTCGTTCATGCCGACCGGTGAAGCGGCGCACTTCCCGCCGCCGCTGCTGCCCTCGGAGGTGACCACCGCCAACTACCACGAGCTGTTCGCCCGCACCGGCATGGGCAACAACTTCATCAACAGCCTGTTCGTGTCGCTGGCGATCACGCTGGGTTCGCTGCTGCTCAACACCATGGCCGGCTATGCGTTCGCCAAGCTGCGCTTCGTCGGCCGCGAGCGCATCTTCCAGGTGCTGCTGGCGGCGCTGGTGATCCCGGCGCAGGTGGCCATGCTGCCGTTGTTCCTGCTGATGAAGCAGCTCGGGCTGGTCAACAGCTTCGGCGGGGTGATCGTGCCCGCGCTGGCCAGCGTGTTCGGCATCTTCCTGGTGCGCCAGTACGCGCGCTCGATTCCCGATGAGCTGCTGGAAGCGGCGCGGATCGACGGGGCAGGGGAGCTGCGGATCTTCTTCCAGATCGTGCTGCCGATGCTCAAGCCGGTGCTGGTGACGCTGTCGATCTTCACCTTCATGGGCGCCTGGAACGATTTCATGTGGCCGTTGATCGTGCTGACCGACCAGGAGCACTACACTCTGCCGGTTGCCTTGGCCACGCTGTCGCGCGAACACATCATGGACGTTGAAATGATGATGGCCGGCGCGGTGGTCACGGTGGTTCCGGTGCTGGCACTGTTCCTGGTGCTGCAGCGCTATTACATCCAAGGTCTGCTGCTGGGGAGTGTCAAAGGGTGAAGCGTGCCGTCGTCGCGGGAGTTCTGGGTCTGGGTGTGGTGTGGTCGATGGCGGCGCCTGCCGCGCCCCCGGCAGTGCCGGCGGCGCCCAAGGTCCTGGACACCTTCGACGACATGGCGCCCTGGAAGCTGGTGGTGTCCGACCAGGTCAGCGGCTCGCTGCGCAGCGTGGCCGGTGCCAACGGCGGGCGCGCGCTGTGCGTGGACTACGACTTCCACGAAGTCTCCGGCTACGTGGCGATCCGCCGCGAACTGCCCATCACCTGGCCGGACAACTACCAGGTGGGCTTCCAGCTGCGCGGCGATTCTCCCGGCAACGACCTGCAGTTCAAGCTGATCGATGCCAGCGGCGACAACGTGTGGTGGGTCAACCGCCCCGGTTACGCGTTCCCCAAGACCTGGACGCCGGTGCAGTACCGCCAGCGCCAGATCGACAAGGCTTGGGGCCCGGACCCGGACAAGACCCTGCGCAGGAGCGCGGCGGTGGAATTCACGATCTACAGCAAGGTCGGCGGGCGCGGCACGGTCTGCTTCGACCGGCTGACCCTGCAGGCGCTGCCGCCGACCGACACCTCGGCGCTGGCGCCGTCGGTGATCGCCGACACCGCCACCGCGCTGCAGAGCCGCATTGCCGACGGCAAGTCCGACACCGTGTGGATCAGCGGCGGGGTGCCGGAGCAGACCATCAGCCTGGACCTGCACAAGGTGCGTGAGTTCGGTGGCGCGGTCATCCAGTGGCTGCCGGGGCTGGAAGCAACCCGCTACGTGGTGCGCTCGTCGGTGGACGGCCGCGACTGGCGGATCCTGCGCGAGATCACCGCCGGCGGTGGCGGCGACCGCGACTGGCTGGCGTTGCCCGACACCGAGGCGCGCTACCTGCGCTTCGACCTGGCGCACGGCAGCAGCTGGCGCTACGGCATCCGTGACATCTCGATCAAGCCGCTGGATTTTGCCGCCACCCCGAACGACTTCGTCGCATCGGTCGGCGCCGACCTGACCCGGGGCTTCGTGCCGCGCGGCTTCAGTGGCGAGCAGCCGTACTGGACCCTGCTCGGCCTGGACGGCGGCAAGGAACAGGCGCTGATCGGCGAGGACGGCGCGCTGGAGGTGAAGAAGGCCAGCTTCAGCGTCGAGCCGTTCGTGCTGGTGGACAAGAAGGTACTGAGCTGGGCCGACGTCGAAACGAAGCAGTCCCTGCAGGACGATTACCTGCCGATCGCCAGCGTCGACTGGACCCACCCGCAGGCAGCGCTGAAGGTCACCGGCTTCGTCCAGGGCCGCCCGGACCAGGCGCAGCTGGTTGGCCGCTATGCGCTGCACAACCCCGACAAGGTCGCCCACGACTACACCCTGGCCCTGGCCGTACGACCCTGGCAGGTCAATCCGCCGCGCCAGTTCCTCAACACCGTGGGCGGGGTGAGCCGGATCGACACCCTGGATATCGAGCCCGGGCAGGTCGAGGTCAACGGCGCGCCGCGTGTGTATCCGGTGCAGGCCCCTGACGCTGCCTTTGCCAGTCCGTTCGATGGCAAGCTGGAGGTCGCCCACCTGGCCAGCGGCAACCTGCCGACCGCCACCGAGGTGCGCGACCCGACCGGGCTCGCATCCGGCGCGCTGCTGTACCGCTGGCGGCTGGAGCCGGGACAGACCCGCGAGGTGGCCCTCGTGCTGCCGCAGACCGGCGCCTGGGCCACGCCGAAGGATTTCGACGCCAGCAAGGCGCAGCAGCAGGTAGCCTCGATGTGGCGCACCAAGCTGGACCAGGTGTCGCTGCAGGTGCCGGCAGCAGGCAAGCCGTTGGCCGACACCCTGCGCACCGCACTGGCGCACATGCTGATCTCGCGGATCGGGCCGAGCCTGCAGCCGGGCACGCGCTCGTATTCGCGCAGCTGGATCCGCGATGGCGCGATGATTTCCGAAGGACTGCTGCGCATGGGCCGCAGCGATGCGGTGCGCGAGTACGTCAACTGGTATGCGCCGTACCAGTTCGACAACGGCAAGGTGCCGTGCTGCGTCGACCCGCGCGGCGCCGACCCGGTGCCGGAAAACGACAGCCATGGCGAGCTGATCTTCAACATCGCCGAGTACTGGCGCTACACCGGCGACAGCACCTTCCTGGAACTGATGTGGCCGCACGTACAGGGCGCGTACCAGTACATGGAACAGCTGCGCCTGAGCGAGCGCACTGAAGAGAACCGCGCACGCAACCCGGCGTTCTACGGGATGATGCCGGTGTCGATCAGCCACGAGGGCTATTCGGCCAAGCCGATGCATTCGTACTGGGACAACTTCTGGGCGCTGCGCGGCTACAAGGACGCCGCGGTTATCGCCAGCACGCTGGGCAAGGTCGAGGCGGTGCAGATCGCCGAGTCGCGCGACCAGTTCCGTGACGACCTGCAGTCCTCGCTGCTGGCGGCCACCGCGCTGCACAAGATCGATTTCCTGCCCGGTTCGGCCGAGCTGGGCGATTTCGACGCCACCTCCACCACCATCGCGCTGGCCCCGGGCGGCGAGCAGGGACGGCTGCCGCAGCCTTACCTGGACAACACCTTCGAGCGCTACTGGAAGCAGTTCGAGGAGCGCCGCGACGGCAAGCGCGAGTGGAAGGATTACACCCCGTACGAGTGGCGCAACGTGGCCGCCTTCGTGCGCCTGGGCTGGCGCGACCGTGCCTGGCAGGCGACCGAATTCTTCTTCCGGGACCGTGCGCCGCAGGCTTGGAACCAGTGGGCCGAAGTGGTCTCGCATACGCCGCGCAAGCCGTTCTTCGTGGGCGACCTGCCGCATGCGTGGGTCGCCTCTGACTTCGTGCGTTCGGCGCTGGACATGTTCGCCTACAGCCGCGACGTGGATGACAGCCTGGTGCTGGCCGCGGGCGTGCCTAGCCGTTGGCTGGAAGGCGCCGGCGTAGGGGTGAAGGGACTGCGCACGCCGAACGGCCAGCTCAGCTACACCCTGAGCCGCAGCGACCGGCAGCTCACGCTGCAGGTGGCGCCGGGGCTGGCCCTGCCACAGGGCGGCCTGGTCCTGCCGTGGCCGTACAGCGGTGACCCGGGTGCCACCACCATCAGCGGCGAGCCGGCGCAGTGGCTCAACGGCGAGCTGCGGATCACCCAGGTGCCGGCACGGGTCGAGATCGAGATCCCGGCTTCGGTGCGCCGCGCCGAACGCAAGGCGCAGTGACCGTGGGGTTGGCACGCGTGGCCCGCCTGGGCCTGCTGCTGGCGTGTGCGCTGGCGCTGCTGCCGGCGCACGCGGCCGCGCCGGTGGAGCAGGGCATGAGCATGGTGACCTTCAACCTGCACCATGACCGCGACGACTGGCCGCAGCGGCGCCAGGTGATCCTGCGCGAGCTGGCGGCGCTGCAGCCCGACGCGATCGCGCTGCAGGAAGTGATCCAGAAGCCGCATGTGCGCAACCAGGCGGCGTGGCTGGCGCGCCGGCTGGGCTACGACTACCAGTTCGTGTCCACCGATCCGCCGGGGCGCTTGAAACGCTACGGCAATGCATTGCTCACCCGCCGTCCGGTGCTGGCGCGCGGCGAGCATTTGCTGGCGCCGCGGACCGATTACCGCACGGTGGCGCACCTGCGTATCGACGTCGATGGGCAGCCGGTGAACGTGTATGCCACCCACCTCAACGAGCGCGCGGATGACAATGGCCGTCGCATCCGCAGCGAGCAGGTGGCCGACCTGCTGGCGTTCATCGCCGCCACCGCCGGCGACGCGCCGGTGGTGATCGCCGGCGATTTCAACGCGCTGGTGGATGCAGGCGACCTCAGCCCGCTGCGCCAGCGCTATGGCGACAGCTTTGGCAGCGTCCATGTGAACAACGATCTTGCGCAGGCCAGTACGTTGAATCGGAATTATTTCGACGCGCCCTCGCGCATCGACCACATCTTCTTCCAGCAGGACAAGCTGCTGGCCCGCGAAGCGCGGCTGCTGTTCGACCAGCCGTATGCGGAAGGGCGGTGGGCGTCGGATCACTATGGCGTGTGGACGCGGTTGCAGTTCGCGCCGTAGGCAGGGTCTTGCTCCATCGAGGAGGACGGTCAATACCGCGGCCAGACTTTGGGCTTTCTTATTTCGATGAAGCTCCTGTAGTGGTCGTCCGTCGTATAGATGTCCTGGGGACCGTGCCGTCCCAGGCCACCCAGAATCAGGCGACGTGGGGATTCGCGTTTAACGAATTTGAAGTCATCTACCGTGTACTCGCGATAGTGGCCATCACGCTTGATGGGGAGCTTGCCCTCGCCGTTATGGAAAATGGACCCGTCCTTGTCACTGTATTTGAATTTGTTGGAATTGCCGTGCACGGCGTAGAGAAGCATCCGACGCTCATCTCTGGGCAGGTCTTCGAACGCCATGCTTGGCAACGGCTTCCCGTCGTGGGTGGGGGTGGGACGGGGGGGCTTGGGAGCGGGCTTGGGTTGTTTGGGCGTTTTGCCCCGGAAGCGCAGCGTGGGTGCCTCCAGCGTCATGGTGGAGGTGGAGCTCGTCGTGTACGAATGGACCGAGTACGTAACCAGCGGCATCGCTTCCTCCGGGGTGGGCGCTGATCGTAGGGCCCTGCGCAGTCCTTTGACGGCCTTCGCGCCTGCCTTTGCGATCGCCGGAAGCGCGGCGACCACGCCGACGGCCGTGATGCCCAGCCCGACCCAGCCGAGGATGTTGGCCGCGGTTTGATCGCCGACCCCTTCCGCAATGATGCCGCCGACCTCGACCGCCGCGCCTATTCCACTCATGGCGACGCCAGCCACGGCAGAGGCGGTCAGCGCTGCGCTTCCGGCAATCAACGGAACGGCAAGCGCACCCAGGCTCACGACAGCTGCCACTGCGCCGATACCTGCGACAATCCACTTCCAGAAATGGCCGGTGGGATCGCTGCGGTTGATGGGGTCGCCCGCGCAGTAGGCGTACGCATTGATACCGCCTGCGTCGAACGGACTCAACGCATCCGGGGCCAGGAAGCAGTGCAGGACCGGGCTGTAAGGCCGATGATGGCCCGATCCGGGCAGGTAGCACCCACTGGCGTCATCGAACATTTCGCCATTGAAGGCCGGGCGGGGTTCCTGTCCGGTCAAGGGCGGGGATTCGTCTGCGGATGATGCATGGCCGTACGGTGTGTAGCATCGGGTACGGTGCTCCTTATCGACCTCAGCCAGGACGGAGCCGGCCATGTCCGTGCCCAGGACCGTTGTTGCGGGTGTCGCGCCGCGGCGCAGCGTGGCGACCAGACGGTCCGCGCAATACGCCCAGGTCAGCTCCCTGCTGCCTTCAGCAGCGTTGACCAGGACGGCGCCGTCGAAGTAACGCCACTGCTGGGCGTCGGGGGTGCCGACGCAGGCCAACACATTGTCGGCGTCGTAGCGGTAGTGGAAAACAGGCGGGATCGGTGAAGCCGGCACTGTAGCCATGGCACGTCCTCAGCATGCGCCCCCGCACGCGGGAACATGCGCCTGTGTGCGTTAAACGCGTGTCGAATCGCGATGCCCAGATGCAGACAGCGGCCCGGAGGCCGCTGTCTGCGTCTTGCATGGCAGCCACGCAGGGCGTGGCTCTACGGCGCGTGGGTCAGGGCTTGTCGGCCTTGTCCTGCTCTTCCTTGGCAGCGGCTTCGGCCGGGGCGAGTTCATCGGTGGGGATGTCTTCGCGGGCTTCGGCGTGTGCGGCCTGGGCGGCGGCATCAGTCGCGGCGGCATCGCTGTGGGCGCTGCCGAACAGCTGGCCGTTCTGCACCGCCGGTGCCGGATCAACCGACTCGGCACGTGCCACCGGTGCCGGGGTCGCCGGTGCCGGTGCCGCCGGTACGGCGTCCACTGCGTCCAGCATGCGGGTCTGCACCGGGCGGCCGACTTCGGTCGGGCCCTTGTGTTCGACCGCTCCCGCGCTGCTGGCGGCATCTGCCGGCTGCGGCGTCTGCACTGCGGCCGGCGCGGTCGGCGCCGGGGTGGCAGCCGGAGCATGAGCCGCCTTCGGCGCTTCGGCGGCGACCGGGGCCTGGACGGCCTTCGGTGCTTCCGTCACCACCGGGGCTGCCACGGGCTTCGGCGCTTCCGTCACGACGGGGGCTTCGACCGCCTTCGCGGTTTCCGTGACGCGCGGGGCTTCAACTGCCTTCGGCGCCTCGGCCACGACCGGGGCTTCCACCGGCTTCGGGGCTTCGGTTGCCTTCGGGGCTTCGACGGCCTTCGCGGCCTCGGTCACTACCGGGGCCTCCACGGCCTTCGGTGCTTCCGCAGCCGCGGTTTCCACTGCCGGTGCCTTGGCGACCGGGGCGGCCGCCGGCATCGGCGACTCCACGAACGGCACGCGGTCGGTGTAGGACGCGGTGGGCGCGGCAGCCGGCTCGGCAGCCGGGGCCTTCGGCGCCGGTTCGGCGTGATCGGCCTTCAGCACCGGGCTGCTGACCACCGCTACCGGCGCGGCGGCGGCTACGGCAGCGACCGGGGCCGGGCGCGGGGCCTGCACCGGGGCAGCCGGGGCAACCGGCGCAGCACCATCGTCATCGAAGTCGAACTCGGGGTTCGATTCGGTGCTGCGTGCGGCCGTGCGGGCGGCCTGGGCGGTGGTGTCGCCGTCCTGGTCACCGTCCTGATCGTCGCTGTCGGCGTCGTCGTCCAGACCGGCGTCGTCATGCAGCCCATCACTGCCTGCAGCCTGCTCACCATTACCACGACGACGACGACGACCGCCACGACGGCCGCGACGACGGCGCGACGCGCCTTCGCCGGTGGCATCGTCGGCAGTGCCCGGC
>NZ_CAUQPH010000065.1:0-19032 GCF_963519925.1 uncultured Stenotrophomonas sp.
GGCCAGCCTGCGCGAGCCGGGCCTGGTGGCGCAGCGGCGCGAGCAGAACACGCGGGTGCGCCAGGCCACGGTGGCGTGGCTGGAAGCGCGCGGTTTCCGCTGCCTGCCCAGCGAAGCGAACTGCTTCATGGTCGACGTGCAGCGCGACGGCAGCGCGTTCACCAAGGCGATGGCCGAACGCGGGGTGGTGATCGGCCGCAGCTGGCCGATCTGGCCGCAGGTCGTGCGGGTGAGCGTAGGCACCGAGGCGGAGATGGCAGCGTTCCGAATCGCATTCGAGAACGTGGTGGCCGCTGACCGGTAACGCCGTACCGACACGGCGTGGCCCGTTCGTCATCGTGACCCGGCGCGGGGCCTGCGCGTGCAGTCGTTTGGGAACCGACCCTACCCCGCCACTGTTACCAGCGGGGTGCTTTTGTCAGTGGCGGGGCCTGGTGCTGGCGGTCGTAGGCGCGCAGCTCGTCACGGATGTGGGCGACGCGCTGGCGGCCCAGGGTGGCGCGGTTGTCGTCCAGGACCAGACCGCCGAGCAGTTCGCCCATGCGCTCGACGGTGGGCAGCATCTTTTCCCAGGCATCCAGCGCGGTCAGCGGCGCCGGCAGGGTCAGGAAGAAGGCGATCGCCGGGGTCTCCATCTCGCGGATGGTGGCCATGTCGAAACTGCCGGGCTTCATGATGCTGGCCATGGAGAAGATCGGACCGCGCTCGGGGTGGCCTTCCACCAGGCGGTGGAACACGTTCATGTGCCCGAATACCAGCCCGGTCTTTTCCGCCGCCACCACGATGTCTTCGCCGCGCAGCATTTCACCCGCGCGGGCGGCCACGAACAACGACACGATCTTGTCGAAGTCCTGGACCGGGCGCTTGCCAAGGTCGCTGGCCGGGGCGTCGACGTCGGGCAGGCCGAGCTCGGGCTGGGTCACGCCTTCGTCGCCGGCGGCACCATCGCTGCCGGCCTCGGTTTCGCCCAGCAGCGGCTCACGCCGCTGGCCGGCGCCATCGCCGCCTTCCACGCGACGGCCCTGCGACTTCTTCCGCGGTCGACCAAACAGGAAGATCGCAGCAATCAGCAGCAGGCCGGCGGCCAGGATGCCGATGCGGAGCATTGCCATGTCGGACATTCTAGGGGTCTCCAGCTAAATACGTTCAGGCAAGAATGGCACGTCAGGCCGCGCCCGCCAATCGTGCCGCCTCTTCCAGGTCCACGCTGACCAGGCGACTGACGCCCGGTTCGCGCATGGTCACGCCCGAGAGCTGGTGCGCTGCCTCCATCGTCGCCTTGTTGTGGCTGACGAACAGGAACTGCACCTTCTCGCTCATTTCCTTGACCATGTTGGCCAAGCGGCCCACGTTGGCTTCATCCAATGGCGCGTCCACTTCGTCCAGCAGGCAGAACGGGGCCGGGTTGAGCTGGAAGATCGCAAACACCAGCGCCACCGCGGTCATCGCCTTCTCGCCGCCGGACAGCAGCGAGATGCTGGACACCCGCTTGCCAGGCGGGCGCGCCATGATGGTCACACCCGTGTCGAGAAGGTCTTCACCAGTCAGTTCGAGGTAGGCGTGGCCGCCGCCGAACAGGCGCGGATACAGCTGCTGCACGCCGGCGTTGACGCGGTCGAAGGTGTCCTTGAAGCGGCCACGGGTTTCGCGATCGATCTTGCGGATGGCGTCTTCCAGCGTTTCCAGCGCGGTGGTCAGGTCGGTGTTCTGCGCATCCAGGTATTCCGAGCGCTGCGAAGCTTCGCCGTATTCCTGGATCGCGGCCAGGTTGACCGGTTCGAGACGGCGCATGCGGCCGTCGATCTGGTGCACGGCCTGTTCCCAGTCGGTGATGCGGGCCTCTTCGGGCAGCGTGTTGATCACGTCCTGCAGGACGAAACCGGCTTTTTCCACGGCGGCGGTGAGCTGGTCGGCGCTTAGCACCAGCGCCTGCTGGTCCAGCTTGCGCTGCGAAATACGCTCGCGCTGGGCCAGGGCCTGTTCGTCGCGCTGGTGGCGGGTCTGTTCGAACGTGCGCAGTTCGGCGTCGATGCTTTCCAGCAGGGTGCGCGCTTCGCCCAGCACGCGGTCGGCGCGGACGCGTTCGCCGAGTGCGTTCTGGTGCTCGGCTTCCAGCGCATGCACCGGCGAGTCGCCTTCGTCGAGCTGCGAATGCAGTTCGCCCAAGCGCGAATCGAGCTGGCCGCGCTGGGTGCTCATGCGTTCCAGCGCCTGGCTCAGCGAGGCCACCTGGGTGCGCTGCGACTCCAGCGTGAGCGCGAGCGAGTGGGCGCTGTCGCGCACGTTGCGGGCGGCGTCGCGGGCGCGGTCGCGGGCATCGCCGAGCTGGCGGCGTTCGCTTTCCAGCGCCTGCTTGACCGACTCCAGGTCGCCCATGCTGTTGACGGCGTCGTCTAGGCGGCCGCGTGCTTCGCGCACCTGTTCGCGGCTGGCGTCGAGGTTTTCCAGCAGCTGCGAGAGCTCGCCTTCGATGCGGTCGATGCGGGTTCGTGCGGCCTCCACCTTGCCCTGCTGGCTCTGCAGCTGGCCACCGAGCTCGGACACGCTGCGGTGGGCCAGGTAGAGCTGGCGCTGGGCGTCTTCGCGCTGCTGTTCGCCGGCCAGCAACTGGTCACGGAATCCGGCCAGGCGGTTTTCCAGCTCGGCTTCGCGTTCCTGCAGGGTATCGATCTGTTCGCGCAGGCTGACGATTTCGCGCTCGCGCAGCAGTGCGCCCTGCTTGGCCGCGCCGGAGCGCGAGACGCGCACCCAGCCTTCGCCAAGGCGTTCGCCGCCGCGGGTGATGACCGAGTCGCCGTCGGCCAGGGTGGCCTGCAGGGCGCGGGCCTGTTCGAGGTCATCGGCGGCATGCAGGCGGGCCAGCAGGCGGCGGATCGCGGTGGGGCCCTGTACCTTGGCCGCCAGCGAGGTCGGGGCGACCTGCAGGGGGCTGGTATCGGCCGAGACAAGCGCGATGCGCCCGTCGCCCAGTTCGGCGAGGGCGCCGACCAGGTCTTCCGGGGCGTCGACCAGCACGCCTTCGATGAGCTGGCCAAGGGCGCTTTCGACGGCGTTTTCCCAACCGCTGTCGACGCTGAGACGTTCGCCGACGCGGGCGCCGGAATCCAGGCCATGCTGCTTGAGCCACGCTACGGCGGCGCCCTGCTCCTGGCCCAAGGCGGCCTGCTGCAGGGTTTCCAGTGAGGACAGGCGACCGCGGGCGGCCTGGGCCTGCTTGCGGATGTCGGCCAGTTCGGTCTGGCCGGTGCGCTGGCGGTCCTGCAGGCCGGCGACGGCTTCCTTGCGCGCTTCGACCTGTTCGGTCAGCCCGTCCAGCGCGGCCTTCTGGGTTTCGTGCTGCAGCTGCAGTTCTTCGAAGGCTTCGGCGAGCGCGTCCAGGTCCAGGCCGGCGCGTTCGGCGCTGAGCGCTTCGCGGCGGCGATCGGCTTCGAGCACCTGGCGATCGAGGTAGTCGACGCGGGTGCGTTCGACTTCGCCGGCGCGCGAGGCTTCGGAGGTGTTGCGGGTATGCGCTTCCCAGCGCGCCTGCCAGTCGGCCAGCTTGGCTTCGGCGTCGCGCAGGGCTTCCTGCTTGATTTCGTTTTCTTCCTGCAACTGCTCCAGCTGCGGTTCGGCCAGGTCGACGGCTTCGCGCAGGACCATCAGTTTGGCTTCGTCGCCGCTGATGTGCTGGCCGAGCTCGGCCAGGGCCTGGGTGGTTTCGTCGCGGGCCTTGTGCAGCCGCTGGGACATTTCGCGCTGATGCTGGATCTGCTGCTCAAGCCGGGCCAGGGTGCTGCCGACCTGGTACACCTCGGCCTGAGCGGTGCTGAGGGCGTCGGCGGCTTCTTCGCGGCGCACGCGGCTGGTTTCGATGCGGGCTTCGGCGTCGCGCTGTTCGGCGATCAGCTGCTGCAGGCGGGTCTCTTCCTGGGACAGGGCTTCACGCAGGCCGCCGAGGCGGCTGTCGAGGTTGCGGAACTCCAGCGCTTTCCATTCGGCGTCCTTGACCCGGCGCTCTTCCTGCAGGCCCTGGTACTGCTCGGCCTGGCGGGCCTGGCGCTTGAGGTGTTCGAGCTGCTTGCCGATCTCTTCGCGGAGGTCGTTGAGGCGGTCGAGGTTTTCGCGGGTGTGGCGGATGCGGGTTTCGGTTTCCTTGCGGCGTTCCTTGTACTTGGAAATGCCGGCGGCCTCTTCCAAATACACGCGCAGGTCTTCAGGGCGGGCTTCGATGATCTGGCTGATCATGCCCTGTTCGATGATGGAGTAGCTGCGCGGGCCGAGGCCGGTGCCGAGGAACAGGTCGGTGATGTCGCGGCGACGGCACTTGGTACCGTTGAGGTAGTAGTTGCTGCTGCCATCGCGGCTGACGGTACGCTTGACCGAGATTTCGTTGAACGAGGCGTATTCGCCGGTGATGGTGTGGTCGGTGTTGTCGAAGATCAGTTCGACGGTCGCCTGGGACACGGGCTTGCGCGCCGACGAGCCGGAGAAGATGACGTCGGTCAGCGAGTCGCCACGCAGGCGGCTGGCGGAGCTTTCGCCCATGACCCAGCGCACGGCATCGATGATGTTGGACTTGCCACAGCCATTGGGCCCGACCACGCCGGTCATGTTGGTGGGCAGGTGCAGGGTGGTGGGATCAACAAACGACTTGAAGCCGGACAGCTTGATCGTGGACAGACGCATGGCGTGGTGGGCTTCCGGACAGTCGCGATAGGCCGAGTATAACGGTGCCGATGTTCCACGGGCGTCTGCCTCGGGTTGTGGGTTCCGACACTGCGGCAGAGCCCCGTTGCCGCTTGTGGAACGCCGGCTGCGTAGAGCCGGGCTCTGCCCGGCTGCTGTTGGTTCTGGGCGAACAGCCGCTGGCTGCAGGGTTTCTCTGGCTTGGGCTGGCGGGGGTGGGCCCGCGGGGGACGCCGTAAATACGTCCATGTAGGCTTGGTCGCCGCATCCATGCGGCTCACACCCCCGCAAACCCACCCCCGCCAACCCTTCGAAAGTGTGTCGTTGCCACGGGAAAAGCGGACGCCGGCCTTTGGCCGACGCGTAGGGACACGCCATGCGTGTCTGCCGTTCCCCAACCGCACACGACCCTGTATGGGGGCGGACGGCGGGTAGCCCCCGTAGGGACTGTCAAAAACATGGATGTTTTTGACAAGCCTACATGGACGTATTCACGGCGTGTCCCGGAGGGGGCTGCCCGCCGGCCGCCCCGGCACGTAGCAATGAGACGCCGGCTGTTGCAGTTGCAGTTGCAGTTGCAGTTGCAGTTGCAGTTGCAGTTGCAGTTGCTGTTCGCTGTTGCTGTTGACGTTGGATTTCAACGACCGATGACGCGTTCCCAAGGCCGACCAACGGTCGGCGCTACCGGTGATGCAGGGGGGACGGTGAAGACGGGGTCCGGGGCATCGAAAGCCGGAAACAAAAACGGGCGCCCTTGCGGGCACCCGTTTCAGCGATCACAACCTTGCGGCTGGGATCAGGCTTCGGCTTCCACCACCACCTTGACGGTGGTTTCGACGTCGGCGTGCAGGTGGATGACCACCTCGAACTCGCCCACGTTGCGGAAGGCGCCTTCGCCCAGGATGACTTCGCTCTTTTCCAGCGGCAGGCCGGCCTTGGTGAAGGCTTCGGCGATGTCGCGCGGGCCAACCGAACCGTACAGCTTGCCTTCGGTCGACGCGTTGGCGGCGACGGTGACGCTCTTGCCTTCCAGCGCAGCCTTGCGGGCTTCGGCGTCAGCGTGGATCGACTGGGCCTTGGCTTCGTATTCGGCGCGCTTGGCTTCGAATTCGGCAACGTTCGAGGCGGTGGCCGGAACGGCCTTGCCGGTCGGGACGAGGAAGTTGCGGCCGTAGCCCGGCTTCACGTCGACCTGGTCGCCCAGACCGCCGAGGTTGGTGACCTTCTGCAGAAGAATCAGCTTCATGGTGTTGCTCCAATATATGTATTCGTTAGCGAGGCGAACCCCGCAGCGGATGGCTGTCCGAATATCCGAACGGTAGACCGGGCACCGCCCGCTGCCATGCGGCGCGGGCGGTGTGGACTACGAAAGCGGCGACCGGGGTCGCCCGCCTTCATCAGACGTCGTGGTTGTCGGTGTACGGAATCAGGGCCAGGAAACGGGCGCGCTTGACGGCCGTTGCCAGCTGGCGCTGGTACTTCGACTTGGTACCGGTCACGCGGCTCGGCACGATCTTGCCGTTCTCGGTGAGGTACTGGCGCAGGGTGTTGAGATCCTTGTAGTCGATCTCCTTCACACCTTCGGCCGTGAACTTGCAGAACTTGCGGCGACGGAAGAACTTGGACATGTGCGTGCTCCTTAGGCGGCAGAAGCGGCGTCGTCGCCGGCTTCGTTGTCAGCGGTGTTGGCGGCTTCGCCTTCTTCGTCGTCACGACGACGACGCTCGCCACGCTCGGGCTTGTCGCCCTTCTCGTCCTTGCTCTTCATGATCAGCGACTGCTCGGTGTCAGCCTCGTCGCGGAGCAGGACCAGGTTGCGCAGCACCGCATCGTTGAACTTGAAGCTTTCGGTCAGTTCGGCCAGAACCGCCTGATCCACTTCGATGTTCATCAGCACGTAATGCGCCTTCACCAGGTTCTGGATCGGGTACGCCAGCTGGCGGCGGCCCCAGTCTTCCAGGCGGTGGATGGTGCCGTTACCGGTTTCGACCAGCGACTTGTAGCGCTCGATCATGGCCGGGACCTGCTCGCTCTGGTCCGGGTGGACCATGAACACGACTTCGTAATGACGACTCATGTGTGTATACCTTTCGGATGTGGCCCTTCCGGGCCGGACAGCCCCCCGCAGGTGAACGCGGTGGAGCAAGGGTTCCTGCCGGGAATCGGGCAGGAAGCCGCGCATTATCGCAGCAGAGGGCCTGCGGGGCAAGCTGCCCCGCCTGGACGGCCCCGATCAGGCCTTGTCGGCTTCGGTGGTGAAGCTCTCGCCGCAGCCGCACTCGGCAGTGGCATTCGGGTTCCTGAACGTGAAGGTCTCGCTCAGCCCCTGCTTGCCGAAGTCGATCTCGGTCCCGTCGACCAGCGCCAGGCTGTCGGCGTCCACGTAGATGCGCACCCCGTCCTGCTCGAACACCGTATCGCCCTCCCGCTGCTCGCGGGCCAGGTCGGTCACGTGGCCCCAGCCCGAACAGCCGGTCCGGGTCACGCCGAAACGCAGCCCGAGCGCGTCCGGGGACTGGACGACGAACTTCTTCACGCGTTCAAAAGCAACAGGGGTAAGGGTGACAGCCATGACGGGCAACTCCAGCGGATCGGCACATTATAGGTCCACGGCGCAGTCAGAAATGCCTCGCAAGCAGAACGCTGCAACCGTTAAACTCCTCGTTCAGAGATCGAGTCGATCAACAGAGGATTCAAGTCATGACGGTGGTCAGCGTTGAACATGCGCTTGCCGGGAAGATCCCGGAAGGCGGCGAGGCAACAGTACGGGGCTGGGTGCGTACGGTGCGCGGGTCTGCGGCACTTGCCTTCGTCAATGTCACCGACGGCTCCTGCTTCGCCCCCATCCAGGTGGTGGCCAATGACACCCTGGGCAACTTCGACGACGTGAAGGCCCTGACCCCCGGCTGTTCGGTGATCGCCCGCGGCACCCTGGTCAAATCCCAGGGCAAGGGCCAGTCGTTCGAGATCCAGGCCAGCGACATCGAAATCGTCGGCCTGGTCGAAGACCCGCTGACCTACCCGATCCAGCCCAAGCCGATGAGCGCCGAATTCCTGCGCGAAGTGGCCCACCTGCGCCCACGCACCAACCTGTTCGGCGCGGTCACCCGCATCCGCAACTGCCTGGCCCAGGCCGTGCACCGGTTCTTCCACCACAACGGCTTCAACTGGATCAGCACCCCGATCATCACCACCTCCGACGCCGAAGGTGCCGGCCAGATGTTCCGGGTCTCCACCCTGGACATGGTCAACCTGCCGCGCGACGGCCAGGGCAACGTCGACTTCAGCCGCGACTTCTTCGGCAAGGAAACCTTCCTGACCGTGTCCGGCCAGCTCAATGTCGAGGCCTACTGCCTCGCGCTGAGCAAGGTGTACACCTTCGGCCCGACCTTCCGCGCCGAAAACTCCAACACCACCCGCCACCTGGCCGAATTCTGGATGATCGAGCCGGAAATCGCCTTCGCCGACCTGGCCGAAGACGCGCGCCTGGCCGAGCAGTTCCTGAAGTACCTGTTCCGCGCGGTGCTCGACGAGCGCGGCGACGACCTGGCCTTCCTGGCCGAGCGCGTGGACAAGAACGCGATCGCCAAGCTGGAAGCGTTCATCAACTCGCCGTTCGAGCAGATCGACTACACCGAGGCGGTGAAGCTGCTGCAGAACTCCGGAAAGAAGTTCGACTTCCCGGTCGAATGGGGCCTGGACCTGCAGACCGAACACGAGCGCTGGCTGACCGAAGAACACATCGGCCGCCCGGTGGTGGTGACCAACTACCCCGAGCACATCAAGGCGTTCTACATGCGCCTGAACGACGACGGCAAGACCGTTGCCGCGATGGACGTGCTGGCCCCGGGCATCGGCGAGATCATCGGCGGCAGCCAGCGCGAAGAGCGCCTGGACGTGCTCGACGCGCGCATGGCGCAGTTCGGCCTGGACCGCGAGCACTACGGCTGGTATCGCGATTTCCGTCGCTACGGCTCGGTGCCGCACGCCGGTTTCGGCCTCGGCTTCGAGCGCCTGGTGGTGTACGTGTGCGGGCTGGGCAACATCCGCGACGCCATCCCCTACCCGCGCGCACCGGGCAGCGCCGAGTTCTGACCCTTACCACGGAGGCACGCCCATGACCCTGTTCCTCGCGCTCTGCTTCGTTGGCGTGGCGATCGCCGGGTTCAGTGCCTTCGTGATCTTCTGGCCGCTGACGCTGGTGCATATCCGCGACCGCCACCCTGCGCTGGCCGACCGTTTCGGCCCTGGCGCCTTCCTGCGCCCGGACGCGCTGCGCTGGCTGCTGGGCCGGGATTACCGCGGCACCCCCGACCGCTCGCTGTCGGGGCTGGCCACGCCGGCCTGGCTGTCGCTGCTCACCCTGCTGGCCGGACTGGGCATGGCTGCCCTGCTCTGGCTGCTCTCGATGGTAATGACATGAACGATATTTCCGCCGTACGCGACTCCTGGTGGCTGGCCAGCCTGGGCAATACCCTGATCTGGGCCCGCCTGCGCCTGCGCCCGGCCGGCACCGCCGAGGTGCTGGACAGCGATGGCAACACCCTGAGCTACGACAGCGAAGACACCGCGCGTTCGCAGCTGTTCGACGCCGAATTCGTCGAGTTCGACGGACTGGACGAAGAAGATGCACTGCTGCGCGGCTTCTCGCTGCACGAACTGCAGCCGCCGCAGGCCGCCGACGACGATGCCCTCAAGGGCCGCATGGTGCAGTCGCTGGGCCGGCGCGCCTGAGTCGACGATGTTCACCCCTTCGGACTTCGCGACCACTGACCTGGACTGGCTCGACCGGCTGATGGCACGCGATGCCTTCGTCACCCTGGCCACCACTGGCGCCGACGGCCTGCCGCAGGTGACCCTGCTGCCGGTGGTGTACCGGCGTGACGGCGAGGCCATCGTGATCGAAGGCCACTGGGCCCGGCCCAACCCGCAGGCCGGCCATGCCGGACCGGCGCTGATGCTGGTGCACGGCCCGCACGCCTACGTGTCGCCGGGCTGGTACCCGGACAAGGACAGCGCCGGCCGCGTGCCAACCTGGAACTACGCCGCCGCCGAACTGCGCGGCGAGCTGGAACCGGTCACCGAACGCGCCGCGCTGATGGACATGCTGGACGCGCTCAGCGCGGTCAACGAAGCCGGGGTCGGCGGCGACTGGCGGCTGGACCGCGACGATGCGCGCCAGACCCGACTGCTGGGCGGCATCATCGGCTTCCGCTTCCGCCCCCGCCAGGTGCAGATCAAGCTCAAACTGAGCCAGAACCATCCCGACGCCAACCAGGTGTCGGTGATCGACGCGCTGGAAACCTCCGGCGCACCCGCTTCCCACGACCTGGCGCAGTGGATGCGCCAGGTCCGCCAGCCGCCCGCGCCCGGCGGCTGACCTACCCGTTTCCCGCGACGACGCGGCCCTGCCGGCTGCGCCTTGCCCCCACCTCACGTCAGGGACACCGCAACGATGAAAGACATCCACAAGCTGCTGCAGAACAACCGCGACTGGGCCGACCGGATCGAAAAGGAAGACCCCGACTTCTTCCACCAGCTCGCCAAGCAGCAGCACCCCGAATACCTGTGGATCGGCTGCTCCGATTCGCGCGTGCCCGCCAACCAGATCATCGGCATGGCCCCGGGCGAAGTGTTCGTGCACCGCAACGTCGCCAACGTGGTGGTGCACACCGACCTGAACTGCCTGAGCGTGATCCAGTACGCGGTGGACCAGCTGAAGGTGAAGCACATCCTGATCGTCGGCCATTACGGCTGCGGCGGCGTGCATGCCAGCCTCAACAATACCCGCGTGGGCCTGGCCGACAACTGGCTGCGCCATGTGGGCGATGTGGCGCAGAAGCATGCCGCCATCATGGACGCGATCGAAGAACCGGAACTGAAGCATGCGCGCCTGTGCGAGCTCAACGTGATCGAACAGGTGGTCAACGCCTGCCGCTCCACGATCGTGCAGGACGCCTGGGCGCGTGGGCAGAAACTGATGGTGCATGGCTGGGTCTACAGCCTGAAGGACGGCCGCGTGCGCGAAATGGGCATCGACGTCGGTGCGCCCGAAGACCTTGGCCCGGCCTACGAAAAAGCGCTGGCGCACGTGCCGCGCCGCGGCCGCCGCGACTGACCGCGCGCGCCCAGCGCCCCCTTTCCCCGGGAATCCCCATGCTGCCCTCGCCCATCAACCTGCTCGGCTGGATCGAAGAAAACCGCCATCTGCTCAAGCCACCGGTGGGCAACAAGATGATCGAAAACGGCGACTTCATCATCATGGTGGTTGGCGGCCCGAACAGCCGTACCGACTTCCATTACGACGAGGGGCCGGAGTGGTTCTACCAGCTCGAAGGGGAAATGACCCTGAAGGTGCAGGAAGACGGCGCGGTGCGTGACATCCCGATCCGCGCCGGCGAGATCTTCCTGCTGCCGGGCAAGGTCCCGCACTCGCCGCGCCGCCCGCCCGGCGGCATCGGCCTGGTGGTCGAGCGCAAGCGCCAGGCGCACGAGAAGGACGGGGTGATGTGGTTCTGCGAACGCTGCAACCACACGCTGTACGAGAAGTACTTCACGCTGGAAAACATCGAAACCGACCTGCCGAAGGTGTTCAAGGAATACGAGGCCTCGATCGAGCTGCGCACCTGCGACGCGTGCGGACATGTGGATCCGTTGCCGGGCAGCTGAGCGCGATGGACCCGCGTGTCGGGTTCATCCCATAGGCGGGGCAGATCGATAAACTGTCTTTTCACAGACAACCTCAATCGCCCAATGTCCGAGCTCCTCAGCCGCACCCATGCCACTGCCCTGGACGCCGCCGACCCGCTGCGCGCCCTGCGGGCCGAGTTCGTGTTCCCCCAGCATGACCACCGCGACCAGACCTACTTCGTCGGCAACTCGCTGGGCCTGCAGCCGCGCCGGGCCAAGGCCGCGGTGCAGGAAGTGATGGACAAGTGGGGCGCGCTGGCGGTCGAGGGCCATTTCACCGGCGAGACCCAGTGGCTGGGCTACCACCGCCTGGTCAACGCGCAGCTGGCGCGGGTCGTGGGCGCCCTGCCCAGCGAAGTGGTCGCCATGAACACGCTGAGCGTGAACCTGCACCTGATGATGGTCAGCTTCTATCGGCCCAGCGCGGAGCGCCCGGTGATCCTGATGGAGGCCGGTGCCTTCCCGACCGACCGCCACGCGGTGGAATCACAGATCCGCTTCCATGGCTTCGACCCGGCCACCGACCTGGTGGAAGTGCAGCCGGATGAACCAAACGGCACGATCTCGCTGGCCGCGATCGAACGCGCCATCACCGAGCACGGCCCGCGCCTGGCGCTGGTGCTGTGGCCCGGCGTGCAGTACCGCAGCGGCCAGGTGTTCGACCTGGACGCGATCACCCGCATGGCGCGCCTGCAGGGCGCCCGGGTCGGCTTCGACCTGGCCCACTCGGTCGGCAACGTGCCGCTGCAGCTGCACGACATCGCCCCCGATTTCGCGGTCTGGTGCCACTACAAGTACCTCAACAGCGGTCCCGGTGCCGTGGCCGGCTGCTTCGTGCACGAGCGCCACCACCGCGACAGCACCCTGCCGCGCTTTGCCGGCTGGTGGGGCCATGAGGAAGCCACCCGCTTCAAGATGGCACCGCAGTTCGTGCCCGCGGTCGGCGCCGAAGGCTGGCAGCTGAGCAACCCGCCGGTCCTGGGCCTGGCTCCCCTGCGCGCCGCGCTGGACGTGGTCGACCAGGCCGGCGGCATCCAGGCGCTGCGCGCCAAGTCGTTGCAGCTCACCGGCCTGCTCGACGCGCTGGTCCGCGCCCGCCTGGCCGGGGTGCTCGAGGTCCTGACCCCGGCCGAACCCGAGCGGCGTGGCTGCCAGCTGTCGCTGCGCGTGGTCGGCGGTCGCGAACGTGGCCGCAACCTGTTCGAATACCTGCAGAGCGTGGGCGTGCTGGGCGACTGGCGCGAACCGGACGTGATCCGGATTTCGCCCACGCCGCTGTACAACCGTTACCTTGACCTGCACCACTTCGTCGAAGAAGTGGAATCCTGGGCAGGCCTGTAAGCCCGCCCTTCCCTGCGTGGACCCTGACTTGATCGCACCTGCACACCGCTCCCTGAGCATCATCGGCGCTGGACTGGCCGGCTCCCTGCTGGCCATCCTGCTGTCCCGCCAGGGCTGGCGGATCACCCTGTACGAACGCCGCGGCGACCCGCGGATCAGCGATTACGAGTCCGGCCGCTCGATCAACCTGGCCCTGGCCGAACGCGGGCGCAACGCGCTGCGCCAGGCCGGGGTCGAAGACGCGGTGATGGCCAAGGCGGTGATGATGCGCGGGCGCATGGTGCATCCGCGCCAGAGCGAACCGCAGCTGCAGCGCTATGGCCGCGACGACAGCGAAGTGATCTGGTCGATCCACCGCAAGGACCTCAACACCACCCTGCTGCAGCTGGCCGAAGACGCCGGGGCGCAGGTGCACTTCCACCGCCGCCTGCACACCGTGGATTTCGATGCCGGATACGCGCGCTTCATCGACGACCGCAACGACCACCCGCACGACATCCGCTTCGATTCGCTGATCGGCGCCGACGGTGCCGGCTCGGCGCTGCGCGCGGCGATGAACCGCAAGTACCCGCTGGATGAGCGCACCGAGTTCCTCGACCATTCCTACAAGGAACTGGAGATCCCGCCCACCGACGACGGCGGCTTCCGCATCGAAGCCAATGCGCTGCACATCTGGCCGCGTGGCAACTACATGTGCATCGCGCTGCCCAATGACGAGGGCACCTTCACCGTCACCCTGTTCCTGCCCAACGAAGGCAACCCCAGCTTCGCCACGACCACCAGCGGTGCCGAGGCCGAGGCCCTGTTCGCGCGCGATTTCCCCGATGCGCTGGCGCTGATCCCCAACCTGCGCCGCGACTGGGAAGAGCATCCGCCCGGCCTGCTCGGCACGCTGCACCTGCGCCAGTGGCACCTGCAGGGGCGCGCGGTACTGCTCGGCGACGCCGCGCACGCGATGGTGCCGTTCCACGGCCAGGGCATGAACTGCGCGTTCGAAGACTGCGTGGCCCTGGCGCGGCAGCTGCAGGAACAGGACTCGCTGGCCGCCGCGTTCGCCGCGTTCGAAGCCGAGCGCAAGCCCAACGCCGAAGCGATCCAGCAGATGGCGCTGGAGAACTACCTGGAAATGCGCGACCGCGTCGCCGACCCCGCGTTCCTGCTTCAGCGCGAGCTCGAACAGCAGCTGCAGGCCCGCTGGCCGACCCGCTTCGTCCCGCACTACACCATGGTCACCTTCCTGCACACGCCGTACGCGGTGGCGCTGGAACGAACCGAGCTGCAGCGGCGTATCCTCGAAGCGGCCACGGCCGGCCACGACAGCCTGGAGCACATCGACTGGGCCGCGCTCGAGCGCGTGGTGCATGACCAGCTCAGCGTGCTGGAGGGCGCCCACTGATGGCCGACAGCTTCCTGTTCTACGACCTGGAGACCTTCGGCCAGGACCCGCGCCGCACCCGCATCGCGCAGTTCGCCGCGATCCGCACCGATGCCGACCTGAACATGATCGACGAGCCGGTCAGCTTCTACGTCAAGCCGGCCGACGACCTGCTGCCCTCGCCGATCGCCACGCTGATCACCGGCATCACGCCGCAGCATGCGCTGGCCGAAGGCGTGGGCGAAGCCGAGGCATTCGCGCGGATCAACGACCTCATGGCCCGGCCCGGCACCTGCACGCTGGGCTACAACACGCTGCGCTTCGACGACGAGTTCGTCCGCCACGGCCTGTTCCGCAACTTCTTCGATCCGTACGAGCGCGAGTGGCGCAACGGCAATTCGCGCTGGGACCTGCTGGACATGCTGCGCCTGGTACATGCGCTGCGCCCGGAGGGCATCGCCTGGCCGCAGCGCGAAGACGGCGCCACCTCGTTCAAGCTCGAACACCTGGCGCTGGCCAACCATGTGCGCGTGGGCGATGCGCACGAAGCGCTGTCGGACGTGCACGCCACCATCGGCATGGCACGCCTGTTCAAACAGGCCCAGCCGCGCTTGTGGGATTACGCGCTGAAGCTGCGTGACAAGCGCTTCGTCGGCAGCCTGCTCGACGTGGACGCATTGCAGCCTGTGCTGCATATCTCGATGCGCTATCCAGCGCAGCGGATGTGCGCCGCGCCGGTGTTGCCGATCGCGCGCCACCCCTACATCAGCAACCGGGTGATCGCGCTCGACCTGGAAGGCGACATCGACGGGCTGCTGGCGCTGCCGGCGGAAACGCTGGCCGCGCGCCTGTACACCCGCGCCGCCGACCTGGCCGAGGGCGAACGACGCGTGCCACTGAAGGAAGTGCACCTGAACAAGGTGCCCGCGCTCGTGGCCTGGAACCACCTGCGTCCGGCCGACCACGCCCGGCTCGGGATCGACGTGGCCAGCGTGGAAGCCAACGCGGCGCGCGTGCGCGCGGCGGGGCCGGCGCTGGTGGAAAAGGTTCGGCAGGTCTACGCCGGTGAGCGCGTTGCCACGCCGAGCGACGTCGATGCCTCGCTGTATGACGGCTTCCTGGCCGACGGCGACAAGGCCCTGATGAGCCGGCTGCGCACCGCGCCGCCGGCCGAGCTGGCCGGCTACGCCGAACGCCTGAAGGACCCGCGCATGCCCGAACTGCTGTTCCGCTATCGCGCCCGCAACCATGCCCAGACGCTGGATGCGGCCGAGCGCGGGCGCTGGAACGACTATCGCCGCCAGCGCCTGCTTGGCGATGCCGGGCTGGGCGAACAGACCCTGGCCGGGTTCCGCACCGAACTGGACGCGCTGGCGGTGGAACACGCCGCCGATCCCACCAAGCTGGCCCTGTTGCAGCACCTGCGCGACTGGGGCAACGAACTGGAGCACAGCCTGTGAGTAGCTATTTCACCCCCGCCAGCTTCACCTTCCTGCGTGGCCTGGCGCGCCACAACGACAAGACCTGGTTCAACGAACACAAGGCGAAGTACGAGGAGCACGTGCGCCAGCCGTTCCTGCGCCTGATCAGCGACCTTCAGCCGGACCTGGCGGCGGTCAGCGAACACTTCCGCGCCGACCCGCGCGGGGTAGGCGGCTCGCTGTTCCGGATCTACCGCGACGCGCGGTTTTCCCATGACAAGTCGCCGTACAAGACCTGGCAGGGCGCCCGGTTGTTCCATGAGCGGCGCAAGCAGGTGCCGGCGCCGTCGTTCTACATCCACCTGCAGCCGGGCGAAAGCTTCGTCGGCGCTGGGCTGTGGCACCCCGAACCGGCCACCCAACGTAAGGTCCGCCACTTCATCGTGGACAATCCGGGGGCCTGGAAGGCGGCCGCGCACGCGCCGACGCTGCGGAAGAAGTTCGATTTCGAGGAAAGCGAGAAGCTGGTACGCGCGCCGCGTGGCTTCGAGCCGGACTTCGAGTTCATCGACGACCTGAAGCACCGCAACTGGGTGTTCTGGCGCTCGCTGGACGACGCCACCATGACCGGGCCGAAGCTGCGGCAGACGGTGGCCAAGGACCTGGTGACGCTGGGGCCGTTCGTGGATTACCTGTGTGCGGCGCTGGATCTTGAGTTCTGATGCGCACGGTAGTGCCGGCCGTTGGCCGGCGGGCGGGATCGCCTGGGCCGCCAAACGCCCGGCGCTACCGTGCTGCGTGCGTCGGTCTACCCTGCGTTGACGTGGGCTGCGGCAAGCTGGCGCCATGAAAAAGCTGCTTCTGTTACTGGGACTGGTGGTGGTGCTGCTGGCCGGCTGGGTGGTCAGTGGGCCCTACCTGACCCTGCGTGGGCTGGCCACGGCGGTGGAACAGCGGGATACCTCGACGCTGGACCGGTATGTGGACTTCCCGATGCTGCGCGCCAACCTGCGCGCGCAGCTGGACGATTACGTGGTGCGCCGGGCCGGTCCGGACGTGCAGTCGAACCTGGTCGGGGCGCTGCTGCTCACCGCCGGGCAGACGCTGAGCGGCACGGCGGTGGACGCGATGGTCACCCCGATGGGGATCGGTGCTTTGCTGGAAGGCCACACGCTGTGGAAGCGGGCCAGCAACGACCTGGAACGCAGCGACACCTATGCGGCGCCCCGCGCGGCGAAGCCGCTGGAAGGGGCGACGCACCGGTTCGAGTCGACGTCACGATTCACCGCGACCACGCACACGCCGCAGGGGGCGCCGGTGGTGTTCGTGCTGCAGCGGCAGGGATTGCGGTGGAAGCTGGTGAACATCGAGCTCCCGTTGGATTGACGAGGGTCACGACCAACGGTCGTGACCTACCCGACCGGGCATCCACCCGTGCATCCGTCGTCCAATCCGCGCATCGGGCCGATCCGCCCATCCCCGCATCGGGCCCATCTGCCCATCGCCACATCCGCGCATCGGGCCGTCCCCGCGTAGGGCCGTCCCCGCATGGGCCCATCCACGCATCGGCCCATCCGTCCATCGGCCATCCGTACAACCGTGCCATCCCCGGTAGGTCACGACCGTTGGTCGTGACCCTCGTCAATCATTGGCCACGCCATGCGGCACGTGACCTGCCGCCACGCTGAGGTGCTGCCGGGCGCTGTCGATGTTGTGCTGCGAATCGTCGAAGAAGATGTCCGCGCCGAACGCTTCCAGGAACGGGCCCTTGTGCCGGCCGCCCAGGAACAGCGCCTCGTCCAGGCGCACGCCCCACTCGCGCAGGGTACGGATCACCCGCTCGTGCGCCGGCGCCGAGCGCGCGGTGACCAGCGCGGTGCGGATCGGTGCATCCTCGCCCGAGGGAAACACGGCCTGCAGCGTGTGCAGCGCCGACAGGAAGTTGCGGAACGGGCCGCCACTGAGCGGTTCGCGCGCGTTCTCGCGCTCGTGGCGGCCAAACGCTTCCACACCCTGTTCGCGCGAGATGCGCTCGCTTTCGTCGCCGAAGATCACCGCGTCGCCATCGAAGGCGATGCGCAGCTGGCCCAGCGGCTGGCTCATGTCGACCGGTTCGGCCGCGGCCAGGGTTTCCCCCGGCGGCTTGGGCAGGATGGTGGCGGCGGCGATGCCATGGCGCAGCGCACGCCGCACCGACTCCGGGTTGGCCGACAGGAACAGGTCGGTGCCGAACGGCTTCACATACGGCCAGGTCGGCTCGCCGGCGGTAAAGGTGGCGCGGATGATGCCCAGGTCGTAATGCTGGATGGAGTTGAAGATGCGCAGCCCGGTATCGGCCGAATTTCGCGAGAGCAGGATCACTTCCACCCGTGGCGATTCCGGCGACTGGCCCTGGTTCAGCGCAAGCAGCTTGCGCACCACCGGGAAGGCGACACCGGGACGCAGCACGTCATCTTCGTGCTTGCGCTGGTACTCGGCGTAGGCATCCACGCCTTCGGCCTCGAACAGCGCGTGGCCCTCTTCAAGGTCGAACAGCGCGCGCGAGGTCACGGCAACGGTCAGCAAGCGGGGGGTGTTGTCGCCCATGGCGGTCAAAGGTCCTTCAAAACATGAACTGTTCGCTGAGGATCCGGTCTTCCAGGTTGTGTTCCGGATCGAACAGCAGGGTCACCCGGCGCTCGCGCGATTCGCGGATGGTCACTTCGACCACGTCGCGGGTCTCATGCGAATCGGCGGTCACGCTGACCGGGCGTTTGTAGGGGTCGAGCACACGGAACCGCACCTCGGTGTCGGCCTTGAGGATGGCGCCGCGCCAGCGCCGTGGCCGGTACGGGGCCAGCGGGGTCAGGGCGATGGTGTGCGATCCCAGCGGCAGGATCGGGCCATGCGCGGAGTAGTTGTACGCGGTGCTGCCGGCGGGGGTCGCCACCAGCACGCCGTCGCCGATCAGCTCGGCCACGCGTTCCTGTCCATTGAGGTCGACGCCGATGTGCGCGGCCTGTCGGGTCTGGCGCAGCAGGGAGACGTCGTTGTAGGCCAGCGAGCCGGAGGTGGTGCCGGATTCGGTCAGCGCCAGCATTTCCAGCGGGCGCAGGTTGGCGGGTTCGGCCACCGCCAGGCGCGCCGGCAGGTCGCCGTCGTCCTCGCGGTACTGGTTCATCAGGAAACCCACCGTGCCCAGTTTCATGCCGAATACCGGCCGCCCCAGCGCGCCGTGGCGGTGCAGGGTCTGCAGCATGAAACCATCGCCGCCGAGCGGGCACAGCACATCGGCCTGTTCCGGCGCATGGTCGCCGTAGCGCGCCACCATCGCCGCACGGGCAAGCTGCGCCGCTTCGGTGTTGCTGGCCAGGAAGGCGATGCGAGGGGTATCGCTCATGGGGTTTCTGCGGCTCGTGTGTACAGGAAGCATACCCGGTCGCGGCACGCAGACGCATGGCGGGACAGCACACCTCTTCGTTGGCCGCCGCCGCGAGCGTCGAGGGCCCCGCCGCGGCCGGCAGGCCCCTATGCAAATGTCCCCCGGCGTCGGCCTGC
>NZ_CAUQPH010000066.1:0-18334 GCF_963519925.1 uncultured Stenotrophomonas sp.
TGATCGGGCTGTGGCCGCGGCTGCCGCAGGTCGCCACGCTGATGGGCGCCGCCCGGCTGCGCGACTGGGTGCCGGCACAGCGCGGCTGCGCGGCCTTGCCTGCCACCGTACAGGCATTCATGCGAGCCGGTTACGGCGACGACCGACCCGTCGTGCTGCCTGCCATGCCTGCTGCCAGCCTCGCCGACACCCTGCTGCGCTGGGGCGGCGCTGAACTGCAGCCGCTCGGCCTGCTGCTGCCGGCATGGCTGTCGACGCGGCTGTGCCTGCCGTTCCTGCCGATGCGGGCGGAAACCGAGTGCCCGCCAGACGCTGGGCACGCCGACATGGACCTCTTCTGGAATGCGGTGACCTATGCTGAAAAGCTTTCCTGAGCACGCGCTGTCCCATGCACAGGGCGGGGTGATCGCACCCAGCGCGCTGGGCCAGGCGGCGCGCGCGGACCAGCTGGAATCCGCCGCGCGGCGTCGCGCGGCCCACGTGCTGGGAAATGTTCCGGCCCAGGTGGATGCTGCCGTGGCGCAGGCGCGCATGGACGGTTTCGAGCAGGGCTACGCCGATGCGATCAGCGAAGCCGTGCCGCTGCTGGCCGCCGCGCTGGGTGATGTACAGGCGCTGCGTGCGGCGGTGCTGGGGCAGCTGCGCGAGGTGATCGGCGCCAGCCTCGCCGCCGAAGGCGTAGACGCGGCCCTGGTGGTCCGGCGCTGCGAGCAGCTGCTCGGATCGGGTTCCAGCGACCTGGTGCTGCATGTGCCGGATCGAACCCCCGCGCTGGCTGATGCGGTGCGCGCAGCCTTGGCGCAGATGCCGACCCCGCCTGCGCTGCAGCTCATGCCCACGCGCTCGGCTTTGCCAATGCTGAAGGCCGGCCCGCTGCTGTTTGAACTGGACCCGGTCACTGCCATCGCGGCGGCCGTGGAAGCCAGCGTGGATGCCGATGCACTGGAAACGGCCGCGCGTCAGCGCGCCGGTGCGTATGCCGCCGGGATCGATGCCCGGCTCAAACGGTTGCCGTTCCCCGTAGACCTTGCTGGAGTGGAAAAATGATGCTGGAAAAACTGGGGGCCGTTGCGCCCGCTGCCTCCTTGACCCCGGCCGGACAGTCGCAGGCGCTGCTGCAGCGCATGCAGACGGCCTTGGAGGAGTCGCCGACCAAGCCGCCGCCGGACCCTTTCGCGCACCTTACGCCGGAAGAGCGGAAGGCCATCACCGATGAAATGATCAAGAACCAGTGGACGATCGATTTCATGCTGGCCATGATCATGGGCGATGAGGAAAAGCTCGGACCCCAGCCCGACCAGGATTGATCCGAAAGGCGGGCCGCATTGCGGCCCGCTTCCGTTTCAGGGCCTTGGCGCCGCCACCGCGGCGGGCGCGGCGATCCAGCGATCGATCTTCGCTTCCAGGATATCCAGCGGCATCGATCCATCGCGCAGCACTTCGGCATGGAAGCGCTTCGGGTCGAAGCTGGCGCCCTGGGTCCGCTGGGCCTTGTCGCGCAGCTCGATCATCTTCAGTTCGCCCAGGCCGTTGGCCAGGGTCTGGCCGGGCAGGGCCATGAAGCGTTCCACTTCCGCGGTCGCATCCGCGACCGGCATGTCCGCGGTCTTGACCAGGTAGTCCACCGCCTGCTTCTTGCTCCATCCTTCAGCATGCACGCCGGTGTCGGCGACCATGCGTGCGCTGCGGGTCAGGGCGCCCTGCAGGTAGCCGATGCGCTCGTACGGGTCCTGGTAAACGCCAAGGGCATCGCCCAGCGATTCGGCATACAGCCCCCAGCCTTCCACGAAGGCGACGTCACCGCCCAGGCGGCGGAAACGCGGCAGCTTGTCCAGTTCCTGCTGCAGGCCCAGCTGCACGTGGTGGCCGGGAATGCCTTCATGCAGGAACTGCGCCGGTGCCGACCAGCGCCGGCGGCTGGGCAGGGCGCTGGTGTTCACGGACAGCACACCCGGCCGCATGCCATCGGGTAGCGGTGGCTGGTAGCTGACCGCCGCCGCGCTGGCGGCCCGGTCGGCCTCCACCGCGCGGATTTCCAGCGGTGCCTTGGGCAGGGTGCCCAGCAGCGTCGGCAGGCGCGCGCCCACCTGCTGCTGCAACTGCTTGTAGCGGGCCAGCAGCGCGTCCGGGCTGGCGTACTGGAAGTCCTTGTCGGTGCGCATGGTGCGCAGCAGCTTCTGCTGTGAGCCGCGGATGCGGTTCTCCTTCATCACCGCCGCGATCTGATCCTGCAGCTGCGCCACGCGCTGTTCGCCCTGCGCATGGATCTGCTGCGGGGTCAGCGTGCTGGCGGTGCTCTGCACGATGTTCTGGCTGTACCAGGCGAGGCCGTTGGGCAGCGCGGACAGGCCGTCGCTGCTGCGCGTGGCGGGCAGGTATTCGGTGGCGATGAAGCCGCGCAGGGCGCGGTAGGCCGGCATCAGCCGGTACTCGATCATGCGCTTGTATTCGGCGGTGATACGGGTCTTGTCAGCCTCGGAAAAGTCATCGGGCATGTTGCGCACCGGCGCCCAGAAGATGCTCTCCTCGGCGGTCGGCTTGATCACCGCATCCAGCTGCGGCAACACCTTCTCCATCAGGTCGCGCGGCTGCACCACGCCGGCCCGCATGCCGTCGCGCATGTTGGCGATGGCCTGTTCGAACAGCGGCGGAATGCCCAGCGAGCGCCGCGACCAGGTGTCGTAATCCTGCACGGTATTGAACGGCTGCGCACCGGACCCGGAGCCGAGGATGGCCATGATGCTGCCCAGGTTGTAGTACTGGCTCACCGGCAGCATCCAGCCGGGATACTTCTCATTGGCCAGCGACATGCGCGCGTCGCGCACGAAGATCTGGTAGCTCAGCAGGTCCTGGCCGGTAAGACCGTCGGGCCCGATTTTTTCAACCTTGCCAAGCCACTCTTCGGTGAAGTCGTGCGATTGCTGGCGGTACGCGGCCGAGAGGATGTTGGGCAGCTGGTCGTTGTGGCGGCTGTCGCCCTGGAAGGTGGCCTGCAGCGGATTGAGCCGCATCGAGGCATCCCAGTACTCATCGTAGATGCGTTCGAGCTGGGCGGCCTTGCTCTGCTGGCGCACCAGCGGCTGGCGGGCCGGCGCAGCGGCGGGCCGTGCCCGGGGTTTGGCTTTGGGTTTGGCCTGGCGCGTCTGCGCGGCTGCCGGGCGGCTGGCCTTCTTCTTGGCGGCCTCGGCTGGCGCAGCGGCGCTGAAGACCAGCAGCGACGCAATGGCAAGCGCCAAGGCACGGGCGGGATAGGGCATGAAACGCTTCCGTAAATCCTATACAGACCCGGGAGCTTGCCTGATTCAACCCGGCGCGACCAGCGCCAACCCCTCGCTCAGGCCACCCACGTACAGCGTAGAGACACGCCACGCGTGTCCACGCCATCCAACCCGAAGCCGATAGCTAGGCCTCAGGCCCCCATTCAGCGCTCACCAGCGCGGGTAAACGGCACCGTCTCCGGCGCCACGGCGCCGCCGGAGATGATGAAGCTCATGGCCTGGTCCACCGTCCAGTCGGTCGGGGTGAGCAGTTCCACCGGCACGATTTCCAGGTAGCCGGAGGTCGGGTTCGGCGTGGTCGGCACATATACCGCCGCCAGTTCACGGCCGGTGCCTTGTTCACGGATCACCCGGGTCACCAGGCCCACCGCCTTCATGTCCCGGTGAGGGAAGTCGATCAGCACCACGCGCTGGGTGGTTCCCGGCTCGGTCTGGAGCATGTCCAGCAGCTTCTTGGCGCTCTCATAGATGATGCTGGCCAGCGGAATGCGCTTGATCACCGCGCCGAACCAGCGCAGCAGGCGCTGTCCGATCACCCGCCGGCTGAGCACGCCGACGCTGAGGATCACCAGCAGGGTGGCGAGCAGTCCGATCACGTTCTGCATCCACTCGACCTTGACCCAGCCCAGGTAGTGCGGGAACGAAGCGGCGATCTGCGCCGACAGCGGCACCACCACCGGGCTGCTGATGCCCGAGAGCAGCACGAACACGAACTTGATGACCACCCAGGTCAGCCAGATCGGCAGCAGGGTGAGCAGCCCGGTCAGGAACAGGCGCTGCAGGGAGGGGCGCGGAACAAGGTGGGGGGCTTCGGGCGACATCCTCGCATTGTAGCGGGGCGCAGGCCCGGGTGACGCGCCTTTCCGCCCTGCCGGAACATCCATGGCGGGAACGCTGCGTCGCTACCTGCCATGCGTGTCCTGTGTGCATCCCACACACTGCCTGGGACACGCGTGGCGTGTCGCTACGTGCGTGCCTTCGGCTTCAGGCGCAGGTAGACCTGCTTGCGTACCCGGGCGATCACTTCGCCCTTCGCGTCGACGATGTCGTTGCTGAACCAGTGCAGGTATTTGCCGCCGTCGGCGGTGGCGGCCCGCAACTGGTCCAGCAACGCCTCATCCAGCCGGAATTCGGCACTGACCGTGCCCCGGCCGGGTTTCAGGAACTCGATCTCGCCGGCCCGATCCCACACGTAGTAGTCCCGCCCGAGATTCTGCATCACCGTCAGCATCCAGAACGGATCGGTCATCGCAAACAGGCTGCCGCCGAAATGCGTACCCACATAGTTGCGGTTCCACGGTCGCATGCGCAGCTCGACCCGGACGAACCGATAGTCGGCACTGACCTCGGTGACGTGGATCCCGGTAAACAGGAACGGCGGCCACAGGTTGAGTCCGAGGCGGAACAGGCTGGCTTTCATCGGCGGCGGTTGCGCAGGGGAGGTGGCGCGAGTCTAACATTCGCAAGCGTATGGACGTCACGGCGCGCAGGGCGTGGCGTTACGCGCCTTCGTTCATTGCGTAGCCGTCGCGGCCGGACGCCTTGGCGCGCTGGAGGGCGGCGTCGGCGCCTTCGAAGTAGTGGCGCGGTTCGGTGGTGGCGGTGGGGATGTGGGTGTACAGGCCGACGCTGAGGGTGATCTGTTCGTGGGCCGCCGCGCCATCGGCAAGGGACATCTGCCGTACCGCGGCGATGAGGTCCTGGATTACCTGGACCGCGCCTTCGGCGGTGGTGTCGGGCAGCACGAGTGCGAACTCGTCGCCGCCGAAACGTGCCGCCATGTCGCGTGGGCGCCGGGCGTGGGCGCGGATCTCGGCGGCGATCCGGCGCAGCACGACGTCGCCGGCCGGCTGGCCGTGGCGGTCGTTGTGCCGCTTGAAGTGGTCGACGTCGATCAACGCAAGCGTCAACGGGCGACCGCTGCGGCGGGCCGCGTCGTGTTCCAGTTGCAGGGTCTGTTCGAAGTGCAGGCGGTTGCCCAGTCCGGTCAGCACATCGCTGTTGGCCTGGCAGCGCGAGGCATTGAAGCGCCACAGCAGCCACGCGCAGATCATGGCCAGCATGCAGGCCAGTGCAGCGGCGGGGGCGAACCACACATACCCGACCCGCAGCAGCACGAAGCTGGCCAACAGCGTCAGGGGCAGGGCGACCATCGCGCTTGCCAGCGCGCGCCGCCGGCTCAGTGCCAGTGCACACAGTGCCACCAGCAGCCCGCTCAACAGGGCCTGCAGCGGCAGCCCGGGCACGTTGATGGCCTTGCCGGCGAGCAGCATCGACGCCACGTTGGCCTGGAATTCGGTGCCGCTCATCCAGCGCTCGCGCGTAGCCGGGGTGCGCAGGCGCGGGGCGATGCCGCTGGCGGTCATGCCCACCAGCACCAGCCGGTCGCGCAGCAGGGCCGGGGCGACGTCGCCGTTGAGCACGTCCGCGTACGACACCTGCTGGACGTTGTCGGGCGCGCCGGCAAAGCGCACGCGCACGTAGTGGTTGCGATGCCACTGGTAGGGCGAGGTCGGCGCCGGGTTGGCGTCGCGCTGGCCCGGCAGCGGGCCGCGCATGTTGGCCAGCGCCAGTCCCAGTGCGGGCCAATGCGGCGAGCCGATCCCGGCGCTGAGGTACAGGCCGCGCGCGACGCCGTCGGCGTCCACTTCGATGTCGCTGTGGCCCAGCGTGGACGCATTGGCGGCGATCATCGGGATCGGCAGCCGTTCCTCGGCCATGTGCGGCCCGCTGGACGGCGTGGCCAGCACCGGCAGAACCACCTGGCCATTGCGACGGATGGCGGCCGCCAGCTCTGCATCCTGTGCGCTGTCCTGGCGGTCCGCTTCGGACAACACCAGGTCCAGCGCCACGCGACGACTGCCGGCGGCGGTCAGCCGATCGAGCAGCCGGGCATGGGTGGAGCGCGGCCAGGGCCATTGGCCCAGTTGCTGCACGCTGGCGTCATCGATCGCCACCACCAGCAGGTTCGGGTCAGCGGGATACTCCCAGCCGCCCACGAACGTGTCGTAGATCGCCTCGTCCAGTTTCCAGAACCACTGGCCCCCGCTCGCCACGGCCGCCAGGACGCCCACCAGCACCGCAAGCACGATGCGCCGGGGCCAGGAGAGCGCAAGCGGCCTCACGGCAGCAGGAGCAGCAACAGGCGCAACCGGCCGGGCGGCAGGTCGGGCAGGGTGGGCGGGGCGTCGGCGGTGTCGCTGGCGAACACGGGCATCTCCGGCTGGTCGGCGCGCACCACTTCTACCCGGTACGGGGTGGCTTGCGCTACTGCTTTCCACGCAATCCGCGGCGGAAGGGGGCAGAGCCAGTGTTTCCGGCACCCGCGAAGGGGCTCAGCCGTGCGCCGCCGCCTGGAACTTGACCGCCATTAACCTATTGCCCGGCGCCGGCGCCGGGATGCTGGACGCCGGCGCGCTCAGAACAGCAGGGCCGACATCGAACGCCGGAAGCGTCCGACCAGTGCGGCGTCGTCGATCACCTTGAATGCATCGATCAGCAGCTTGCGCGGCAGCCCGTCATTGTAGGCAGCGTCCTTCTGCAGCATGGCCAGGAACTGTTCCAGCGCGGCTTCGTCGTTGCCGCCCAGCAGCAGCTGCACGCCGCGCAGGTGGCGCGCCTCCAGGTCGCCGGCATCGGCCGCGATACGCGCGTCCAGTTGTTCCGGCGCCGGGGCGTCCCGTAGCGCCTTGGCAAAATCCAGCCGCGCCCGAGCGCGCACCGCGCGGTCGTCGGTGGACAGGTTGGCCGGCAGCGCTTCGATCAGCGCGCTGGCTTCATCGGTGCCGCCGGTGTGCAGCAGGGCCAACGCCAGGTCGAGCTTCAGTTCGTCCTTGTCCGGTTCGGCCGCGATGCTGGCGCGCAGTACGTCCACCTGTGCCTGCGGGTCCAGCGCGGCCGGCACCTCGGCGGGGGCCTCGGCCGCTTCGGCAGGCAGCACCCCGTGCTGGGTCAGGAATTCACGCAGCTGGCCTTCCGGCAGCGCGCCTGGGAAGCCATCGACGATCTGGCCGCCCTTGACCAGGAACACGGTCGGCACCGAACGGATCTGGAAGGCCGCGGCGATCTGCTGTTCCTTGTCCACGTCGACCTTGGCCAGCACGAAGGCACCGTTGTACTCATCGGCCAGCTTCTCCAGCATCGGGCCCAGGGTCTTGCAGGGCTCGCACCATGTGGCCCAGAAATCGACCAGCACCGGGGTCTGCAGCGACGTCTGCAGGACCTGCGCTTCGAAGGTTTCGGTAGTGGCGTCAAAGACGTGGGACAGTTCGCTCATGGTCGGGATCAACGATTTAATGATGTACCCAGTGTATGGTGCCGCCCATATTGAGAAGCAACCCCAATCACGGGCGCGCGCGGCGGAGAACGGCCACATGAAGACCCTGCAACGCTTCGATCCCCTGTGGGGCGCCCTGGCGGCGGTGCTGTTCCTGGCGTCGGTGCTGGGCTTCGGCGCGGTGTTGCCCGGTTACCTGCCGCTGGGCCATCCGGTGGCGTTGCTGGGCGCCACCGGGGTGCCGCATGCACTGGCCTTCGACCTGCTGGGCTTCGTGCTGCCGGGCCTGCTGGCCGCGCTGGTGGCGGTGCGTCTGCTGGTGCGGGTGCCGGTCACCGCGCCGTGGACGCTGCGGGTGGGTGGGCAGATGCTGGTGCTGTCCGGCCTGGCCTTCGCCGCCATGGGCATCCTGCCGCTGGACCCGACCGACATCGAAAGCCCGGCCAGCCAGTTCCACGCCAGCGCATGGATGGTCTGGGTGCTGGCCTTCGTGCCGGGCGCGCTGATGTCCGGCTTCGGCGCGCGCCGTCTTCCCGGCTGGGGGCGATTGGCGGCGCTGCAAGTGGCCGCGGGGCTGGCGGTGCTGGTGGGGGCGTTCGTGCTGCAGGCCGTGATGCCGGCGCCGGTCGCCCAGCGCGTGGCCTTTGTGTCCTGGACGGGGTGGCTGGCTGCCGTGCTGCCGGTGGCAGGCCTGGTCCGGCAGGGATGAGCTGACGGGTTCGGCCGCAATCGACGCGGTCATGCGCGCTGGTGCAGGCCTGCATAGAATGTCGTTCCTGCCAATTCCCTGATATATCAACGGGATGGGGCTGCGCGCGCGGGGCTTCCGTGGCGACGATTGGAGCCGTTTGCCGCACTGCGGTACGCTGTGCCGCTTTGCCGCCGCAACTGTGTTTTCCATGACCAGCGTCGAACCCAACGTATACGATCCGCAGCAGGTTGAATCGGCCGCCCAGAAGTTCTGGGACGCCACCCGTGCCTTCGAAGTGACCGAGTCTTCGGACAAGCCGAAGTACTACTGCCTTTCGATGCTTCCGTACCCGTCGGGCGCGCTGCACATGGGCCATGTGCGCAACTACACCATTGGCGATGTGATCAGCCGCTACAAGCGGATGACCGGGCACAACGTACTGCAGCCGATGGGCTGGGACGCGTTCGGCCTGCCGGCGGAAAACGCGGCGATCAAGAACAAGACCGCCCCGGCCAAGTGGACCTACGCCAACATCGAGCACATGCGTGGCCAGTTCAAGGCCATGGGCTATGCCATCGACTGGTCGCGTGAGTTCGCCACCTGCACGCCCGAGTACTACGTGCATGAGCAGCGCATGTTCACCCGGCTGATGCGCAAGGGCCTGGCCTACCGCCGCAACGCGGTGGTGAACTGGGACCCGATCGACCAGACCGTGCTGGCCAACGAGCAGGTCATCGATGGCCGTGGCTGGCGCTCCGGTGCGCTGGTGGAAAAGCGCGAGATCCCGCAGTGGTTCCTGCGCATCACCGATTACGCCCAGGAACTGCTGGACGGCCTGGATGAACTGCCGGGCTGGCCGGAATCGGTCAAGACCATGCAGCGCAACTGGATCGGCCGCTCCGAAGGGCTGGAGATCCAGTTCGACGTGCGCGATGCCGACGGCAGCGCGCTGGATTCGGTGCGCGTGTTCACCACCCGCCCGGACACGGTGATGGGCGTGACCTTCGTGTCGATCGCCGGCGAGCATCCGCTGGCCCTGCACGCGGCGAAGTCGAACCCGGCGCTGGCTGCGCTGCTGGCCGAGATGAAGCAGGGCGGCGTGTCCGAGGCTGAACTGGAAACCCAGGAAAAGCGCGGCATGGACACCGGCCTGCGCGCAGTGCACCCGGTCACCGGCGCCCAGGTGCCGGTGTGGGTGGCCAACTTCGTGCTGATGGGCTACGGCACCGGCGCGGTCATGGCCGTTCCCGGGCACGACCAGCGCGACTTCGAATTCGCCAACAAGTACGACCTGCCGATCCGCCAGGTCATCGCGCTGAAGTCGCCGCGCAAGGACGAAACCGCCTACGACCCGCGCAACTGGCAGGACTGGTACGGCGACAAGACCCGCGAGACCGAACTGGTCAACTCCGACGAGTTCGACGGCCTGGACTTCCAGGGCGCCTTCGAGGCGCTGGCTGAACGCTTCGAGCGCAAGGCCCAGGGCCAGCGCCGGGTCAACTACCGCCTGCGCGACTGGGGCGTGAGTCGCCAGCGTTACTGGGGCTGCCCGATCCCGGTGATCTATTGCGCCAAGTGCGGCGCGCTGCCGGTGCCGGAAGAACAGCTGCCGGTGGTGTTGCCTGAGAACGTCAACTTCGTCGGCACCGGCTCGCCGATCAAGTCCGACCCGGAATGGCGCAAGACCACCTGCCCGGAATGCGGCGGTGCGGCCGAGCGTGAAACCGACACCTTCGACACCTTCATGGAGTCGAGCTGGTACTACGCGCGCTACACCTCGCCGGGTGCCCGCGACGCGGTGGACAAGCGCGGCAACTACTGGCTGCCGGTGGACCAGTACATCGGCGGCATCGAGCACGCCATCCTGCACCTGATGTACTTCCGTTTCTTCCACAAGCTGCTGCGCGACGCGCGCATGGTGGACAGCAACGAGCCGGCGCAGAACCTGCTGTGCCAGGGCATGGTGATCGCCGATACCTACTTCCGCCAGAATCCGGACGGTTCCAAGGACTGGATCAACCCGGCCGACGTGGACGTGCAGCGCGACGAGCGCGGCCGCATCACCGGCGCGGTGCTGATCGCCGACGGCCAGCCGGTGGAGATCGGCGGCACCGAGAAGATGTCCAAGTCGAAGAACAACGGCGTGGACCCGCAGGCCATGGTCAGCCGCTACGGTGCCGACACCGTGCGCCTGTTCTCGATGTTCGCCGCGCCGCCGGAACAGTCGCTGGAATGGAATGAAGCCGGCGTGGACGGCATGGCGCGCTTCCTGCGCCGCTTGTGGGCGCAGGTGCAGAAGCACGCCGCTGAAGGTGCCGCTCCGGCGCTGGATCCGGCCACGCTTACCACCGAACAGAAGGCGCTGCGCCGCAAGACCCACGAAACCATCGGCAAGGTCGGTGACGACTACGGCCGCCGCCACAGCTTCAACACCGCCATCGCCGCGGTGATGGAGCTGATGAACGCGCTGGCCAAGTTCGATGACGCCTCCGACCAGGGCCGTGCGGTCCGCCAGGAAGCGCTGCAGGCCACCGTGCTGCTGCTCAACCCGATCACCCCGCATGCCAGCCATGCGCTGTGGCAGGTGCTGGGGCATGGCGAAACGCTGCTGGAGGACCAGCCGTTCCCGCAGGCCGACAGCACTGCGCTGGTCCGCGATGCGCTGACCCTGGCCGTGCAGGTCAACGGCAAGCTGCGTGGCACCATCGAGGTGGCGGCCGACGCTCCGCGCGAGCAGATCGAAGCGCTGGGCCTGGCCGAACCGAATGCAGCCAAGTTCCTGGAAGGGCTGAGCGTGCGCAAGGTGATCATCGTGCCCGGGAAGATCGTCAACATCGTGGCCGGTTGATCGGGCGGGCTATGCGCCGTCGGCGCCAGCGGGGCAGAGCCCCGCTCTACGTGTCGGCGCGGCAGGGCCCCGCTCTACGTGCTGCGTTCACGTGGGTTCGGGCATCGTACCGTCACCATTTTTCTGTTGCCGGGTCCGCCCGGCTCATCCAGACTGTGAACATGACCCGATTCCTGCTTGCCTTCGTTCTCACCGCTACCCTCGCCGGGTGTGGCTTCCACCTGCGCAACAAGCTGATGCTGCCGGCCGACACCGCTGCGGTGAAGGTGGTCTCCACCGCCCCGTACAGCGAACTGGCCAAGCTGCTGCGTCGCGGCCTGATGGCATCGGGCGCGACCATTGCCGATGCCGACAGCAAGGAACCGGCCGCACAGCTGCAGGTGTTGTCCGAGCGCTGGGGCGACCTGCCCATCGCCATCGACGCACAGGGCCGTGCCCAGGAATTCAGCCTGCGCTACGCGGTGATCTTCGTGTTCCGCCGCGAAGACGGCAGCGACCTGGTGCCGCAGCAGGTGATCGAGCTGTCGCGCGACTACGTGTCGCCCCCCAGCGACGCCACCGGCACCACCACCGAGCGCGAGATCCTGGCCGATGAACTGCGTCGCGAAATGTCGGCCTCGATCCTGCGCCGCATCGACAGCGTGGTCCGCGCCGAAATCGAGCGCGGTCGCCTGAACCCGCCGGCCGCCGAACCTGCCGCGACTCCGCCGGCAGCGCCGATCCCGGCCACGCCGCCGCAGGGCGGCTGACCGGTCCGCGCACGGACCGGCCGCACGATGGAACTGCGCCCCGAACAACTCGCCAGCCAGCCGGCCAGCCAGGCGCTGGTGCCGGTGTACCTGATCGCCGGGCCGGAAACCCTGCGCGTGCTCGAAGCGGCCGATGCGGTGCGCGCCAAGGCGCGCGCCGAGGGCATCAGCGAGCGCGAAGTGTTCGACGCCGACGGGCGCGATTTCGACTGGAACCAGCTCGACGCCACCTTCAACGCGCCCAGCCTGTTCAGCGCGCGCCGGCTGGTGGAACTGCGCCTGCCGACCGGAAAGCCGGGCAAGGAGGGCGCTGAAGTGATCAGCCAGTTCTGCGCGAATCCCGCGCCGGACGTCATCCTGCTGATCACCTGCAACGAATGGAGCAAGGCCCACCAGGGCAAGTGGGCCGACGCGGTCAGCCGCGTCGGTGTGCTCTCGGTGGCGTGGGCGATCAAGCCGCACGAACTGCCCGACTGGATCGAGCGCCGCCTGCGCCAGCAGGGCCTGCGTGCCGACCCGGCCGCCGTGCAGCGGTTGGCCGAGCGGGTTGAAGGCAACCTGCTGGCGGCGGCGCAGGAAATCGACAAGCTCGCGCTGCTGGCCAGCGGCCAGAGCCTGGACGTGGACACCATGGAATCGCTGGTGGCCGACGCCGCCCGCTACGACGTGTTCCGGCTGCTGGAGGCGACTTTCTCCGGGCAGCCGACCGCGGTGCTGCGCATGCTGGCCGGCCTGCGCGCCGAAGGCGAAGCGGTGGCGGCGCTGATGCCGATGGTGATCCGTGAAATGCTGGCCACCGCCGCGTTGGCCCGGGTGCAGGCCCGGGGCGGCAACCTGGCCGCGGAAATGAAGAGCCGTGGCATCTGGGAATCGCGGCAGGCGCCGTTCAAGCGCGCGCTGCAGCGCCATCCCGAGGCCAAGCGCTGGGAGCGCTTCGTGGCCGAAGCCGGGCTGGTCGACCGCATGGCCAAGGGCCGCGCCGACGGCGATCCCTGGCTGGGCCTGGAGCGGCTGCTGGTGGCAGTGGCGGAAGCACGCGCGGTACGCCTGCTGGCCCGTGCCTGAGCCCGATGGGCCTGCGCATCCATTACGGCGGCACCTTCGACCCGGTGCATCGGGGCCACCTGGCGATCGCGCGTGCGGCACGCGACCAGCTGCAGGTGGCGGTGCGCCTGCTGCCGGCCGCGGACCCGCCGCACCGCCCGGCCCCCGGTGCCCTGGCCAGCCAGCGCGCCGAGATGCTGGGGCTGGCCATCGAGGATGACGCCGGCCTGATCCTGGACCTGCGCGAACTGGAACGCGCCCGGCGCCAGCCGCAGACCCCGTCCTACACCGTCGATACCCTGCGTGAGCTGCGTGCCGAGCTCGGTGCGCGCCAGCCGCTGGCCTGGCTGGTGGGGGCTGACTGCCTGCTGGGGCTGCCTGGCTGGCACGAATGGGAGGCGCTGTTCGAGCTGGCCCACTTCTTCGTCGCCGACCGCCCCGGCAGCCCGCTGCAGCAGCGCCTGCCCGCGCCGCTGCAGCAGGCCCTGCAGGGCCGCTGGGCCCGGCACGAACGTGAGTTGTTCGCCGCGCCCGCGGGCCGCCTGCTGCACCTGCAGGCGCCGCTGCGCAGCGAATCGGCGTCCGAGGTGCGTGAGCGCATCGCCCATGGTGGTGACTGGCGGGCACTGGTGCCGGAACGGGTGGCCGACTACATCACCGACCACTGCCTGTACGGGGTCCGCGCGCCGTGAACACGTTCAGGTTGTGTGGGCCGTATAATCGTCGCCACATTTATCGAGTCTCCCTGCTTTGAGCGACCAAGCCCAGCCCCAGACCATCAAGGTCACCATGCCGAACCCGGCGCCGTCCACCCAGCAGCTGCTGGAGTGCGTGCGCAAGGCCACCGAAGAACTGAAGGCCAAGGAAGTGGTCGAGATCGACGTGATCGGCAAGTCCAGCGTCACCGATTTCATGGTGATCGCCTCGGGCACCTCCAGCCGCCACGTCAAGTCGATTGCCGACGAAGTGGTGAAGTTCGCCAAGAACCTGGGCGTGATGCCGCTGGGCGTGGAAGGCGAGCGCGAAGCCGAGTGGGTGCTGGTCGACCTGGGCGACGTGCTGGTACACGTGATGCTGCCGCGCGTGCGTGAGTTCTACGCGCTGGAGCGCCTGTGGACGGTCGGCGACCAGCCGCCGAGCCTGGTCGACGAGGGCGACGACGAAGACGACTACGCCGCGCGCTGAGCGTTGCGCACGTGGTGACGACGACGGCGCCCGATGGCGCCGTTGTCATTTGAAGGAGCACGACGATGAAAGCCAGGCTGATCGCCACCGGCGAGCGCGCGCCCAGTTGGGTCGCGCAGGGCTTTGCCGAGTACCAGAAGCGGCTGTCGCACTGGCTGCCGTTCGAGCTGGTGGAAATCGAGCCCGGCCTGCGCGGCAAGGGGCGCGACGCGCGCCGCGCGACCGACGACGAGGGCAAGCGGGTGATCGCGGCGCTGCCCAAGAACGCCTACGTAGTGGCGCTGGATGTGCCCGGCCGCCAGCTCAGTTCCGAACAGCTGGCCCAGCGCCTGGAGCACTGGCGCGGGCAGGGCAGGGACCTGGCGTTCCTGATCGGCGGCCCCGAAGGGCATTCGAGCGAAGTGTCCGCGCTGGCGGATGAAAAATGGTCGATCGGCCCGCTGACCCTGCCGCACATGCTGGTGCGGCTGGTGGTGGCCGAGCAGCTGTACCGCGCCGCGGCGATGCTGGCCAACCACCCGTACCACCGCGCGTGAAGAAAAACGGCGCGGATGGGTTACAAGCCGCGAAAAACTGGTTAGAATGCACACCCCGCCCGAATAGCTCAGCCGGTTAGAGCACTTGACTGTTAATCAGGGGGTCGTTGGTTCGAGTCCAACTTCGGGCGCCAGGTTTTGAAAAGCCTCACAGCAATGTGAGGCTTTTTTTTGCGCGCGTGCCTGGCCGGGTCGCGCAGCCACGCAGGGCGTGGCTCTACGTTGGGTGGTCCCGATATGCCGTAGCGCAGCCACGCAGGGCGTGGCTCTACGTTGGGTGGTCCCGATATGCCGTAGAGCGACGCCCTGCGTCGCTGGGCGTGGTGCGCGATGCATGCGGAAAGCCCGGGCAGTGCCCGGGCTTTCCGTTGTCACACCTGCATGGATCAGTTGAAGGTGTACTTCGCGCCGACGGTGAAGTAGCGGCCGATCGCGCCGCTGAAGTGCAGCGGGTTGTAGTTCACGCCGCCGTAGGTGGTCGGGTCGAGCGGGGCGGTGCGGTCGAATACGTTCTGCACCGAGGCGCTCAGTTCAAACGCGTCGGTGATGTTGTAGCGACCGGACAGGTCGAACGTGGTGAACGAGGAAATCTTCTCCACCGGCGTGCCGTCCCAGTAGAACGCCAGGTAGTCGCCACCGCGGCTGTCCTTGTTCTCCAGGCTGCTGATGTAGTTGACCACGCCGCTGACGCTCCACGCGTCCTGCTTCCAGGTGGTGCCGAAGTTGACGCGGTCTTCCGGCGTGCCGATGCAGTTGGTCACGTCGCAGTTGCCGTGGGTGCCGACGTAATCCACCGTGCTGTCGCCTTCGGTGCGCTCGAACTTAAGCACGTGGCTCCACTGCAGGTCCATTTCCAGCTGGCCCGGGCCGATGTCGAAGGTCTGGCGGATATCGGTGTCGATACCGCGGACCCGCGAGGAGTTGGCATTCACGTAGGCGGTGTTGACCGCCAGGATCGAGCCGGTGCCGGGAATGCCGTTGATCAGGTTGCTGTCGCGCAGCACCTGGCCCGCCGCAATCGCGTCGGCGGTGCTGCCCTGGGCGATCTCGTTGGTGCGCTTGATTTCCCACGCGTCCACGGTCAACGAGGTGGTGGGCGTCGGCTGCAGCACGATGCCGAGCGAGTAGCTTTTGGACTCTTCCGGTTCCAGGTCCGGATTCGGGCTGGTGATGATGGCCACCTGCCGCGCACTGCAGTTGGTGGTCACGTCCGCAGGCGGGCTGGCCGCGCAACGCACGGGATCTACCGCGTTGGAGAACGCCGCCAGGCCGCCGTCGCCGTTTTCGGCCGGGTTGGGGGCGCGGAAGCCTTCCGCATAGGTGGCACGCAGTGCCATCCAGTCCACTGGCGTCCACTTGACGCCCAGCTTCGGCGTGGCCTTGCCGTCACCGCTTTCGTACTTGTCGTAACGGACCGCGCCGGACAGTTCCAGCTGCTCCAGCACTGGTGCGGACAGTTCCACATAGCCGGCATACACGTTCTGGGTACCGTCATAGGCCGAGTAGCCCAGGCCGATGATGTCGCCGGCGTCGGTGTAGGTCTGCGGGGTCAGGCTGTTGCTGGTCTTGCGCCACTCGGTACCGATCGCCAGGCCGAGCGGGCCGCCCGGCAGGTCCGCCAGGCTGCGCGACACGGTGAAGTCGAACATGTCCAGGCTGGACTTGGCGTTGGCCTGGATGAGCGGGGAGATGTAGTCGTACAGCGCCTGCGAGTTCTGCCCGGCGTCGTCGCCGATGCGCCACACGCCGCCTGCGCAGGCCGGGTCGCCCAGGGCGCACTGCACCGCGCTGTAGCGCAGGAAGCCGGTGCGCTTGTTGACCAGGTTGGTGCTGGAATGCAGATAGGCGGTGTCGTAGTCCCAGTCGCCCCAGCTGCCCTTGGTGCCGACCAGGAAGCGGGTGAACTCATTGGTGTTGGTGGTCACGCGCGGGCCGACGTCCCAGGCCGAATAGCGCAGGCGCGAGGCCTGGCCGGGAATCGGATTGTCCGGATGGGTCGGCCCCAGTACGACCGCGCCGGGACCACTGTTGGCGTTGACCGGACCGCCCGGGTAACCCCAGCCGCCGGAGACGCCGGACGGGGTGTTGCTGAACACCGTTTCCTTCTTGGAGTAGCCGATCTCGGTGTATATCTCACCGCCTTCGCCATAGGCGAAGCTGGCGCGGCCGAACACGTTGACGTATTCCTCCTTCGGGCTCAGGTCGCGGTAGAGCTGGGCCGGGTTCCACAGGCAGCCGTCTTCGGCAATCGACGCGGCGGTCTGGCCCGGAATGGTGGTAAGGCCTTCGCAGCCGGGCAGCGGAACGAGGAACGCGGGATTGGCCGTCGTCACGTTGCGGTCGTCGAACACCGAGCCGTTCGGGCCGGCGCCGCCGCTGGTGCCGCCGTTGAGGAAGGCGCCGCCCAGGAACTGCGAATCCTGCGCCGTGATGCCCCACTGGCGCAGGTCGCCGGTGCCGATCCAGTCGCGGTTCTTGCGGTCGCTGATCTTGATCGCATCGGTCTTGCCGACGTCCAGGCTGAAGAAGGCGTTCCAGCCGTCTTCGGCGATGTCGCCGGTACCGGCGGTCAGGGTCGCCTTCTTCGCATCGCCGTCGCCGTCGCCGGACACGCCGTACGAACCGCGCAGGATCGCGCCCTGGAAGTCGCTGCGCAGGATGATGTTGACCACGCCGGCGATGGCATCGGAGCCATAGATCGCCGAGGCGCCGTCCTTCAGCACTTCCACGCGTTCGACCGCATCCAGCGGAATGGTGCTGAGGTCGGTGAACACCTTCTGGCCGTCATCGGCCAGGCCATACGTCGCCATGCGGCGACCGTTCAACAGCACCAGCGTGGAGCCGGCGCCCAGGCCGCGCAGCGAGATGCCGGCGCCGCCACCGGCAAAGCCGTTGCCGAAGGTCTTGGGAATGGAGCCGGCGCCGTCGGAGGTCAGCGTCTGCAGGTACTCGGCCACGGTGGTCTTGCCGCTGCGGTCGATGTCCTGGCGCGTCACCACCTGCACGGGGGACGGGGTCTCGGTGTTGGTGCGGGGAATGTTCGACCCGGTGACCGTGATGCGGTCCAGGTTGGTGGCGGGGTCCTGGGCCATGGCCGAGGACGAAGCGAACGCACCGGCGAGCAGCAGCACGCTGCCGGTCAATGCGGAGGAAACGGAGTGGGCCAGCGTATTGCGACGGCAGGTGCGGCGGGGTTGAGTCGGGTATTTCACAGTTTCTCTCCTTACTGGAACCCTGGAACTGGGACTGGGCGCCGTCAATAAGTTGACGCGTCCAGCCAATCTAGGTTTCCTTCGGGTGATAAAGCTGTGAAAAAATGCTTAATCCGGGACGATTAGTGACGCACGTCAAGATCGGGTGGGGAGCGCGCGGCTCCCCACCCCGGTAGTTACTCCGGTAGCGAGAAACTTACCGGAACCAGCCCGACCGCGGGCACGGCGCGACCGTCCACCTGGGCGGGCACGAAGCGCCAGTGGCGCAGCACCTGCTGCCGCGCGGCATTGTCCAGCACCCGGGAGCCGCTGCTGCGTTCGATCGACACGGCGGCCGGCTTGCCGTCGGCGTCGACCTGCACCCGCAGCGTCACCGTGCCCTGCTCACCGGCACGGAGGGCGGCAATCGGGTAACCCGGCGGCGGCGCCGTCCGGTACTGCAGTTGCACACCGTCACCCGAGGCCGCCGGCGCCGGTTCGGCCGGCGCGAGGGTCGGCGTCTGGACGTCGCTGGC
>NZ_CAUQPH010000067.1:0-18281 GCF_963519925.1 uncultured Stenotrophomonas sp.
GCCCGGGGTCGTGCCGCCAGCGCAGCTGGATCGCCAGCAGCAGGTGGACCGCCGACAGCGAATCGCCGCCGAGCGCGAAGAAGTCGGCGTCCGCCGCAGCGGGTTCGGCCAGCCCGAGTACCTGCTGGAACAGGGCGGCCAGCGCCCGCTCCGAGGGTGTCTCGGCGCGGCGGCCCGCCAAGTCGGTATCCGGCAGCGGCAGCGCGCCGCGGTCGAGCTTGCCATTGGCGGTCACCGGCCAGGCATCCACGACGACGATGGCGGCCGGCACCATGTACGCCGGTAGCTGCGTGCCCAGCTGGCGGCGCAGCGCGTCGGGTTGCAGCGCGTCACCGGAGACATACGCGACCAGCCGCGCCGGGATGCCCGCGTCGCGGTCGCGCAGCAAGACCTCGGCACGGGCAACGCCGGCCACGCTGCGCAACGCGGCTTCGATCTCCCCCAGCTCGATGCGAAGGCCGCGCAGCTTGACCTGGTGGTCGCTGCGCCCGAGATACTCCAAGGCACCGTCGGCACGCCAGCGGGCGCGGTCGCCAGTGCGGTAGATCCGGCCGCCCCGCAGGTGCGGGTCGTCGAGGAAACGGCCGGCGGTGAGATCGTCGCGTCCGAGGTAGCCGCGCGCCAGCTGCACGCCGCCCAGGTACAGGTCGCCCGGCACGCCGGCAGGCAGCGCCTGCAGCTGCGCGTCGAGTACATACAGACGCGTGTTCCAGACCGGGTAGCCGATCGGCACCGGGTCTGAACGATCCTCCGGCGACGCCGGCCACCAGCTGACATCCACCGCGGCTTCCGTCGGCCCGTACAGATTGTGCAGTTCCGCCTGCACGCGCGCTTGGAAGCGGTCGCGCAGCCGCGCGTCCAGCGCTTCGCCGCTGGTGAACACCTGCCGCAGCGCCAGTCCGCCCAGCTCGGGAACGCCCAGCCACGCCTCGAGCATCGACGGCACGAAATGCACGGTGGTGATCCGTTCGGCCACTATCAGCTGCGTCAGCGCCTGCGGATCGCGATGCAGCCCCGGTGCGGCGACCACCAGCGTGGCCCCACTGATCAGGGGCAGGAAGAACTCCCAGACCGAGACATCGAAGGTGGCCGGGGTCTTCTGCAGGATCCGCGACTGCGGTCCGATCCCGAACTGCACACGCATCCACTCCAGCCGGTTGACGATGGCGCGGTGCTCCACCAGCACGCCCTTTGGCTCGCCGGTGGAACCGGAGGTATAAATCACGTAGGCCGCGTCGTCCGGGCTCACATCGTCGCGCAGCGTTGCATCGGCGTGGGCCGACCACTGGCTTGGAGGGAGCACCTGCGTCCCGGCGAAACGCGGCGCGTCCCCTGCCTCGGCCAACACGCACTGCGGCTGCGCCGAAGCCAGGATCTTCTGCAGCCGGGCATCGGGGTGCTCCAGGTCCACCGGCAGGTACGCGCCGCCCGCACGCAGCACCGCCACCAGCGCGATCACCAGCGACATCGAACGCGGCAATGCCACCACCACCCGCGACTCGCGCGTTACGCCCAGCGCCCGCAGCTGCAGGGCCAGCGCCCGGCTGCGCTGTTCCAGCGCGGCGTAGCTCAGCGTTTCATTGTCGAACACCACCGCCGTGGCTGACGGCGACGCGCGCATGCCCGCCTCCAGCAGCGCAGCCAGCGTGACATCCGCCAGCGCATGCTGCGTGGCATTGACCGTGTGCAGCCACTGCTCCACCTCGGCGGGCGTGCACAGGGCAACCTCGTCCAGCCGTCCGCCGCGCGCCTGCACCTGCAGCGCGGCCGATACGAAATGCAGCAGGCGCCGCGCGTGCGCCTGCACCGCGGGCAGCGTGTGCTGCTGCGGGTGGGCCTCGATCTCGAGGTCCAGCGCGGTGGTCGCATCGCCACGGAAGCCGAAGCTGATGTCGTCCACCGGCCCGGTGCACAGCACCTCCAGCTGCGCGTCGACACCCGGCCAGGGTAGCGGCCGGTAGAACGGCTGCACGTTCACCAGCGGCCCGTACAGGCGATGCTGCAGGCCCACCTGCCCCAGGTCACGTCGCAGCTGTTCACCGCGGTAGCGACCATGCCGTCGGCCGCGCACCAGCGCCCGTGCGGTGTCGCGGACCCTGTCCTCCACGCGCTCGTCGGCGGCCGCCTGGACACGCAACGGCAGCACGTTCATCACCATCGCCGGCACCCGCGCCGACGCGCTGCCCAACCGCCCCATGTACGGCACGCCCACGTTCAGTTCGTCGCTGGCGGCGAACCGCCGGCAGTACTCGGCTGTCAACGCGGTGAGCAGGTCCGGCCACGGTTGGCCCATCTCCCGTGCCGCCGCGAGCAGCCGATCACGCAGGGGCGCGTCCACCGCGTCGGTCAGGCGCAGCACGTCGGCGCTGGCCGCGGCGCTGCCCGCGCCCAGCGCTTCGACCGGTGCCGCGCCCTGCAGGTACGTGCGCCAGTAGCCGGCATCGGCGACCCGGCGCTCGCTTTGGCGATACAGCGCATCTTCGCTCCATACCGGCTGCAGGGGCTGGAGCGCGTCGGTAGCATCGCCGGCGTACAGCGCACATACCCGGGCGCTGAACAACGCCATGCCGTAGCCGTCCGTGGCCAGGTGATGCACGCGCAGGTACCACGCGAAGCGGCCCTGCCCGAGCACGAACAGCTGCTGCAGGGCCAAGCGGTCGCGGCCGGGATCGACCGGCTGCAGGCGATCGGCCTGCATCGCCTGCCGCGCCGCCTGCACCGGGTCGTGTCGTGCCGACAGGTCCACCACCTGCAGCAACGGAACATGCGCGGGGTCCAGCCATTGCTGCGGGACGCCCGCGCTGTCCTCGGCCATGCGCAGGCACAGCGCCTCGGCCTCGCTGGCCGCTGCGTCGGCCGCGGCCCGGAAGCGCGCCACGTCCAGTGCGCCGTCGAACCACTCCACGTGGGCGGTGTTGAACGCGGCCGGGGTCGCCGACAGCCGCTGCGCGTACCACAGTCCGGTCTGCGCCTCGCTCAACGGTTGCCGTTGCGGGTGCGTCATGCGCCCGCGCGGGCCTGCAGCTGCCGGACCACCTGCCACCACCCCGCCAGCGTGGTGTGTTCGGCCAGCTGGCCGAACTCCAGCGCGATGCCGGTTTCGCTCCAGGCCAGCACCAGTCCGAGCACGCGCATCGAATCCAGACCCAGGTCCATCAGGTGATCATCATCGCCGACCACCTCCGGTGCTTCGCCGAGCATGCCGGCCACGTCGGCGCGCATGCGCTCCAGGGTCAACGGCGTGGGGGACGTGGTGTCGGTCATGCCAGGCGCTCCAGCAGCTGGTCGGTGGTCATCGGGACGCCGCAGGTGCGGGCGATCCAGTGCAGGGCGTGGTCGTGGTCCGCACGCGAGAAGTCGGCCACCGCGTCGGCGGCGATGAACGCTTCGATGTCGCGCTGGAACGCCTCGACCACGGTGGCAGTGCAGCCGATATGCGCGTACACCCCGGTGACCAGCAGCTGGTCGCGGCCGCGTGCGCGCAGCATTGTTTCCAGGTTGGTGCGCTGGAAGGCGCTGTAGCGGTGCTTGACCAGCACGTGGTCGCCGTCGGCAGGTGCCAGCGCATCGATGATCGCCTCGTGTTCGCTGATCGCCTGCATGCCCGGCCCCCACAGGTCCGCCTGCAGGCCGCGGTCACGCCGGTCCTGGTTGCCGCGCTGGGCGGTGTAGAACACCGGTATGCCCCGCGCCCGGCACTGCGCGACCAGCCGGGCGATGTTGGCCACCGCCGGCGCCAGCGGCGCAACCTCCGCGCCGAAGGCGGCCAGGAAGTAGCGCTGCATGTCATGCACCAGCAGCGCGATGCGCCCGGCCTCTGGCTGCCAGGGCCCGCGCGGCGCAGGCAGTTCGGCCGCCGTGGGCAGCGCGTAGGGTGGAATGGTGGGCAGCGCCATCAGCGCGGTTCTCCTGTCTGTTCGATATGACGCGCGCGCAGCTGCGCACGCAATTCGCGGCGGCTGACCTTGCCCACTGCGGTGGTGCCGAAGGCGTCCACGAACACCACCTGGTCCGGCACCTTGAAGGCGGCAAGACCGCGACTGCGCACCCATGCCTTCAGGCTGGCGGCAGTGGGGCGCTCGCCGCGCGTGATGACGAAGGCACAGCTGCGCTCGCCCAGGTACGGATCGGGCATGGACACCACCGCCGCGTCGAAGACGCTGGCGTGCGCGAGCAGGTGGTCTTCGATCTCCTCGGCGGAAATCTTTTCGCCGGCGCGGTTGATGTGGTCGCCGGCACGGCCCTGCACCACCAGGTAGCCGCCTGGCAGCTGCTGGACCATGTCTCCGGTGCGGTAGTAGCCATCCTCGGTGAAGGCGCGCGCATTGGCGCCGGGATCGTTGTGGTAGCTGCGGATGGTGTACGGACCGCGGGTAAGCAGGTGGCCGACCTCGCCTGGTGCGACCGGGTGGCCGTGGTCATCTACCACCAGCACCTCGTCGTCGGGCGAGATCGGACGGCCCTGGGTGGTGAGCACGCACTCCAGCGGATCGTGCAGGCGGGTGTAATTGACCAGCCCTTCGGCCATGCCAAAGACCTGCTGCAACTGGCAGCCCAGACCGTCGATGACGCGCCGCGCCGCTTCCGGGACCAGCTTGGCGCCGCCCACCTGCAGCACCTGCAGGCTGGACAGGTCATGCGTGGTGGTGCCGGCCGCCTGTGCCCACAGCAGTGCCAGCGGTGGTACCAGCCCGACGCAGGTGACCCGCTCGCGCGCGATCAGCGGAAACGCCGTGTCAGGCCCGGCACCGGGGCTGAGCACCACCCGCGCACCGGCGTACAGCGCGCCGAAGAAGCCCGGCGAGCTCATCGGGAAGTTGTGCGCGGCCGGCAGCGCCACCAGGTACACGCTGTCGCGGTCGATGCCGCAGATCGCGTTGCTGGCGCGGAACGAATACAGGTAATCGTCGTGGGTACGTGGGATCAACTTGGACAGGCCGGTGCTGCCACCGGAGAGCTGCAGGAACGCCACCGACTGCGGATCCGGGTCGGGCGGCAGCGCCCGCGCGTCCCCGGCCAACCCTGCCACCGCGCTGAATTCCTGGGCATCGCCCTCGATCAACACGTGCCGCAGCGTGGGAAGCGACGCCTGCAGCTCGCGCGCCAGCGCACGGTAGTCGAATCCGTCGTAGCTGGCCGCAGCGATGTACGCGCTCGCTTCGGCCGTGCGCAGCACATGCGACACTTCGGCGAAGCGGTGCGCCGGCAGCGCGAACACCGGCACCAGCCCGGCGCGGAACAGGCCGCAGACTACGCTGACGAACGCGGCGGTATTACCCAGCTGCACCACCACCCGGTCGCCCCGCACCAGCCCGTGCGCCAGCAGGCCCGCGCCGATCCTGCCGGCTTCCTCCCATAGCCCCGCGTAGGTGAGGCGGACGTCGCCAGCGACCACGGCCACGTCATCGGGGAACTGCGCCGCGCGCTCGCGCAGGAAGCCGGGGAAGGTTTCGCCGCGCCAGTAGCCGGCGGCGCGATAGCGGACGACCAGGGCCGGCGGCCAGACCTGGCGCAGCGGCGCGGCGAAGGTGTTCATCGGAAATCTCCCTGTTCGATCGGCAGGGCGGCGTCGACGCCAAGCGCAGCCAGCAGCGCCCCGAATTTGGCTCCGGTCTCGGCGGCTTCCGCGGCCGGATCCGAGTCGGCCACGATGCCGGCCCCAGCGTAGATGCGCGCTTCCCTGCCCTGCACCCGCGCGCAGCGGATCGCCACGTACCAGTCGCCATCGCCCTGCGCGTCCATCCAGCCGACCGCGCCGGCGTAGAAACCGCGCTGCACCGGCTCAAGCGCCGCTATCGTCTGCAGCGCCAGTGCGGTCGGCGTGCCGCAGACCGCGGGCGTGGGATGCAAAACCGCCAGCAGCGCGGCAACCGGGGTGGACGGATCACGCAGCGAGGCTTCGATGCGGGTGCCCAGGTGCCACAGCGTGGGGGTGGCGTGCAGCGTTGGCTGCGCCGCGGCATCGATCCGCTCGCAGTACGGGCGCAACGCTGCCACGATCGACTCGACCACGTAGCGATGCTCATCCTGGTCCTTCGCGGAGGACAGCAGATCGCGAGCCGCCTGCGCGTCCTCGTCCGGATCGGCGCGACGCCGGGCCGAACCCGCCAGCGGGTGCGACAGCACCTGCCGACCGCGACGCGAGACCAGTAGTTCCGGACTGGCGCCGACCAGCCAGGCCGGTGCAGCCCCCCCCTCCACCGGCAGCGGGCACAGGTAGGTCATCGCTTCCGGATCCTGGTCCAGACGCGTGAGCAGGCGACGCGCGTCGATCGTCGTGCGCTCGCGCACACGCAGCGTGCGCGCCAGCACCACTTTCTTCAGCGCGCTGGCGTCGTCGCGCAGGGTGGCCAGCGCCTGACGGACCGCGTCGGCGTACTGGACCGGGCCAGGCTCGGCCTGCACGACGCCGGTGAACGGCATGGCGGACGTCGCCGCGTCCGGTGCCGCCGTCTCCAGCGAGTGGGGCTGGTAGATCGCGTCGTCGCCGTCCGGATCGAACGGCAGCAGGCCCACCAGCAGCGGCGGCCCGTCGTGCTGGCGCGCAAAGAACGTGCGTACCCGCGCCTCCAGCGTGGCGGTCCCACCGCTCGGCAGCGCGGCATGGCAGCCGCGCGCGTCCAGCGTGCGGTCCGGAAGTCGCAGCCGGAACTGCGCCGACGAAACCGGGGCCGGCAAGCGGGATGAGACGGGAGTTGAACGCATGCACCACCACGACCGATCAGAAAGGACAACGCGCCGCACAGGGGCGGGCGTTCGATTGATTCGGCTTCGTCGATTCAAGGACCGGCGTGGCTATCGTGTCAAATGGTAACAGCTCGCATTTGGCTTTGCGCGTCGTAGCGTGGTTGCGTTCATCCAGCGGGATCCACACCGCCTTGCCACGACATGGCTAAGCTGAAGGTACCGCGTCCAGAGCTTCGGGCAATGGCCTCACCTTCCCCACCCGCCGCGTTCGACCACGCACCCGGCCTGTCGCTGCAGATCATCAGCCTGGCCGGTGAACTGTGGAGTGGTGAGGTGCGCGAGGTGAGCGTGCCCGGCAGCGAGGGCCGGTTCGGGGTGATGGCCCGGCACGCGCCGCTGCTGGGCATGCTGCGCGAAGGGATGGTGTCGGTGTATCCGCTCGGCGCCGAGCCGCCGCTGCAGGTGTATGTGACCGGCGGTTACGTGGAAGTGCAGCCGGGCAAGGTGATCGTGATGGCCGACCTGGCCCTGCGCAGCGAGGACCTGGACCAGGCACGCGCCCGGGTCGCTGCCGAGGCCGCGCGCTCGCCGATGGCCCTGGCCTTCACCGACGAAGACTATGCGCGCGTGCACGCGGAGTTCATGCAGCAGCGCGCCCTGCAGCTGCGCGGGGTGCCCTGGAAGTAGCGCCGGGGGCGCTGCCGATCAGCGCCGGGCGAGCAGCCCGCGGCGTTTGAACCACCACTCCAGCGGCAGCGTCACCAGCGGCGGCACCGCGGCCAGCAGCGCCAGCACGGCGGCCCACCACGGCCAGCGCAGCTTGACCGCGGCCAGCACGGTGACCACCACGTAGACCATGAAGGCAAGCCCATGTACCGGCCCGAACAGCGCCACGCCGGCCGTGGTCGGCACGGCGGCGTGGTACTTCAGGTACATGCCGACCAGCAGCCCGGCCCAGGTGAACGCCTCGAACAGGGCGACGACGGCAAACACACGACCCATCGGGTGCATCGGAACGGAAGCGCGCAAGGGAATCCCGCAGGAACGGCAAGGCCGGCCATCATACCGGCGCCGTGCGACGCGTTCGAGCTCAGACGAACATGCCGCCGGACGCTTCCACGCGCTGTGCGTTGATCCACCCCGTACGCGGCGACAGCAACGCGGCGACGACCGGCCCGATATCGTCAGGCTTGCCCGCGCGACCCAACGCCGTGTTGCCGGCCACCATGGCATTGATGTCGGCGTTGTCACGCACATGCCCGCCGCCGAAGTCGGTCTCGATCGCGCCCGGTGCCAGCGTGTTGGCACTGATCCCGCGCGCGCCCAGTTCCTTGGCCAGGTAGCGGCTGAAGACCTCGATGCCACCCTTCATCATCGCGTACGCCGAACTGCCCGGCAGCGAGAAACGGGCCAGGCCACTGGACACGTTGAGAATGCGGCCGCCATCGGCGATCAGCGGCAGCAGCGCCTGGGTCAGGAAGTACGGACCTTTCAGGTGCACGGCCACCAGTTCGTCGAACTGGGCCGGGGTGGTGTCAGCGAAACCGGCATACAGGCCTTCGCCGGCGTTGTTGAACAGCCCCTGCAGGCCGCTGGCGCCCCAGGCCTGCAGTTGCGCCTGCACCGCCGTAGCGAAGCCGGCAAAGCCAGCGCTGTCGGCCATGTCCAGCGGCAGCGCGGCGGCTCGACGGCCCAGCGCCTGGACCTGGGCGACGACCGCCTGCGCGGCGTCCGCCTGGTTGCGATAGGTCAGCAGGATATCGGCGCCGTCCGCGGCGAGTGCGAGGGCGGCGTTGCGACCCAGGCCGCGGCTGCCGCCGGTGATCAGCACGATGCGGGAAGAAGGGGTCATGGGAGTGCTCCGGTTGGGGTGGGATCAGACTATTGGCATTGCCGGATCGCATAAATCACGCGATCCTGATTTAACTGTCCAACCACCGCGAACAATCCATGGACCGCCTCGACCACCTCCGCAGCTTCCTCCGGGTCGCCGAACTCGGCTCGTTCACCGCCGCCGCCGAACAGCTGGGCCTGCCCAAGGCCAGCGTCTCACTGGCGGTCCAACGGCTGGAAGCCGAGGTGGGTGTGCAGCTGCTGCACCGGACCACCCGAAGGGTCCGCGTGAGCGCCGACGGCGAGCAGTTCCGGCAGCGCGCCCGCGACCTGCTCGACGACATGGAAGACCTGCAGGGCATGTTCCGCCGCGACACCGGCCAGCTCAAGGGCCGGTTGCGGGTGGACATGTCCAGCGGGCTGGCCCGGCAGCTGGTGATCCCACGGCTGCCGGACTTCCTGGCCCGGCACCCGGGGCTGGAGATCGAGTTGAGCGGCACCGACCGCCGCGTCGACCTGGTCCGCGAAGGTTTCGACTGCGTGGTCCGGGTCGGCCCGCTGGACGACAACACGCTGGTGGCGCGCCCACTGGGGGTGATGCACATCGTCAACTGCGCCAGTCCGGCCTACCTGGCGGCACAGGGGGTGCCGCACTCGGTGGAGGACCTGCCCCACCATGCGCTGGTGCATTACGTGGGCACGCTGGGCCAGCGCTCGCCCGGCTTTGAGTACCACGATGGCCAGGCCTACCGCAGCGTGCCGATGCGCGGCGCCATCACGGTCAACAGCGGCGAGGCCTACAGCGCGGCGGCGCTGGCCGGGCTGGGCATCATCCAGGTGCCACTGTTGGGCGCGCGGGCGGCGCTGGCCGCAGGCACGCTGGTGGAAGTACTGCCGGACTGCGTCGCCGAACCGATGCCGGTGACCCTGCTGTATGCGCAGCGGCGCCATCTGCCTCGCCGTGTCGCTGCGTTCATGGACTGGGTAGCAGCGGTGCTTGCGCCGGAGCTGGCACGAAGGTCGTGACCTGCGGGAACGTGCAGGTAAGCTTGGCAGCCCCGATGTCAACGCTTCCAGCACCATGCGAGCACCGCCCGATGTCCTGCCCGTAACCCGCCAGCGCGCCGAACAGCACGCCACCCGCGCCGCGTTCTTCCTGCCCGGCTTCGCCACCGCAGCGTGGGCACCGCTGGTGCCGTTCGCCAAGACCCGCACCGGGCTGGACGAAGGCGCGCTGGGCCTGGTGCTGCTGTGCCTGGGCGCCGGCTCGCTGCTGGCGATGCCGTTGGCCGGGATCCTTGCCGCACGCCGCGGTTGCCGCGCGGTCATGATCGCCACCCTGTTGATGGTGATGGCGAGCCTGCCCCTGCTGGCCATCGCTCCCTCACCGTGGACGCTGGGCCTGGCGCTGTTCGTGTTCGGTGCCGGCGTGGGCGCCTGCGATTGCACGATGAACATCCAGGCGGTGATGGTGGAGCGCGACAGTGGTCGCCCAATGATGTCCGGCTTCCATGCCTTCTACAGCATCGGAGGGGCCGTGGGCGCCGCCGCGATGACCGCACTGCTCGCCCTGCGGCTGCCGCCGCTGTGGGTCTGCGTGCTGGCCTCGGTGGCGATGGTGGCGGTGCTGCTGCTGTCCGTCCCGTACTGGCGCCGCGACCGTGCGCCCAGCGGCGCACCGGTATTCGCCGTGCCGCACGGGGTGGTGCTGGCAATCGGCGTGCTCTGTTTCGTCGCCTTCCTCGCCGAAGGCGCCATGCTCGACTGGAGCGCAGTATTCCTGCACGAAGTGCAGCAGGTGCCGCCGGACCGCGCCGGGCTGGGCTTCATGACCTTCGCCATCGCCATGACGGTCACCCGCCTGGTCGGCGACGGCATCGTGGCGAAACTCGGCCGCCTGCGCGCGATCCTGCTGGGCAGCATCGTGGCCGCGGCCGGCTTCGGCATCGCCACCTTTGCCAGCGCCCTGCTGCCGGCGCTGCTGGGCTACGCACTGATCGGCCTCGGCTGCGCCAACATCGTTCCGGCGCTGTTCTCGATGGCCGGCAACCAGAAGACCATGCCCGAAAGCCTGGCCATTCCCGCGATCACCACGCTCGGTTATGCCGGCATCCTCGCCGGCCCGGCGCTGATCGGTTTCGTCGCCCAGGGCAGCAGCCTGGTCACCGCCTTCTGCCTCGTTGCCGTTGCCCTGCTGCTGGTCGGCATCACCGCACGCTGGGTGAAGGCGTAGGTCCACGCCCGCAACGCTCAATGCGCCAGCGCGTAATCGATCGCCGCGCAGATCGCCGCGACCTGCGCGTCGTTGCACTGCTGCGGGGTCGCGCGCGGGCTGTCCGGGTAGACCTCGGTGGTGGTCGTATAGCGCGCGCCGGTGATGCTGGCGCACAGGCCCAGCTGCGTCAGCGGATACTGGATGACCCCCGGCGCCACCACCGGCGAGCCGATGATTTCGTTGCGCTCGTCGGCCGGGGCGATGTGGGTCACCTGCTCCACCGCCGCATTGACCGCCTGCTGGAAGGCCGGCTGCGGGTTTTCGGTGTCGTCGACCAGGTAGAAGCCATCGGGAATCAGCCCCGGTTCGAACGGCTTGCCATCGCGCGCGGCCAAGGCCGGACGGAACTCGCTTTCGTCGCTGTCGGTGGTTTCGTGCAGGTCGATGTGCAGCACCATCCCCGCCCGCAGCGGCGCCACCAGTGCCATCAGCGCGGCTGACTCCTGCGCCGGGCTGTCGGCCACGAACGAACGGTTCGGGTCGATCGCATCCGCATTCCAGCGCTGGATGCGCTCATAGCCCCAGGGGCTCACGCACGGTGCGACCAGCACGTTGGCACGACCGGCATAGTCCGCCGCGCGCGTGGCCAGGAACTGCAGCGCGCCTTCCACGCCACTGGTTTCATACCCGTGCACCCCGCCGGTGACCAGCACCGACGGCAGCGCTGGGTTCCAGCCGCGGCTGCGGACGGCGAACAGCGGGTAGCTGTGCGGGGCGTAATCGAGCGTGCCGTACTGGACGACATCGAAGCGGTCGCGCAATGCGTCGATGACCGGCAACACGTCGTCGGCGTAGCGCCGCACCGGCAGTTGCCGGGTCCGCCATTCCGCTTTCTCTGCGGCGCCCCAGGGCTGGCCGGGGGTGCCGATGGGATAGAAGCGGGGGTCGTTCATGGTGGGGCTCGTGGAATGTGGATCAGGGGGGATTCTAGCGTGCGGGGTGTGCTTGCCTTGCCGTCATGGCTTCAGCAGGACCTTGCCGTTGCGGCCGGGCTGCAGGCTGGCCTTGGCGGCCTCCGCGATCTGGTCCAGGCCGAACACCGCGTCCACCGGCAGGCTCAGGCCGCCGGCCGCGGCCAGGGTCAGCAGTTCGCCGACCAGGCGGCGCTTGTCCTCCGGCGCCATCGCCTGGCTGACCTTGCTGCCCCAGAAACCCTTGACCGTGGCCTGCTTGAAGATCACATCGCCCGAACCGATCTGCATCGGTTCGCCGGTCATCGAGCCGAACGACACCAGCGTGCCGTTCTCGCCCAGCAGGCTGACCAGTTCACCGCTGGCCTTGCCGCCAACCGAATCCACGGCTGCGGTCGCCCCGCCCTCGCCCAACCGGGCGCGCACCTGCGCCATCCAGTCCGGCTTCGCGGTGGACACCGTGTGGTCGATCCCCAGCGCCTGCATTTCCGCCACGCCGTCATCGCGCCGCACCAGGTTCAGGCAGTGCACGCCGCGGGCCTTGGCCAGCATCGCCAGCGCCTTGCCGACTGCGCCGTTGGCCGCGTTCTGCACGATCCACTGGCCCTTTTCCACCTGCAGGAACTCCAGCAGCATCAACGCGCTCAGCGGCATCGCGATCAGCTGCGCGGCCATGTTGTCTTCGATGCTGTCCGGCATCGGGATGACCATCCTTGCCGGCGCGATGAAGGATTCGGCCCAGGTGCCGTGCACCGACGCCGCACTGACCCGCTGGCCTTCCCGCAGCCCGGTCACGCCCTCGCCCAGTGCCTCGATCACGCCGGTGGCTTCGCTGCCACCGATCGCCGGCAGCGTGGGCTTGTAGCCGTACTGCCCGCGCACGGTCCACAGATCATGGTTGTGGATGGGTGCCAGCACGGTGCGCACCCGCACCTCGCCCGCCCCGGGCTGCGGGGTCGGCGCCTCGCCGCCGTGCAGGACTTCGGTGGGATCGCCAAACTGTTCGTGCAGTGCTGCGCGCATGGTGTGTTCTCCTCTTCAGCGACGGTGGCGGTGTGCGGCAACCACGCCCACGCGCGGCGCGCGCCAGGCCCGCGTCCGCAGCAGCAGGGTCTGCAGGACAAGCAGCGCGGCCACGGCCAGGGCCAGCACGGCCACGGTGTCGGCACCGGGCAGGCGCCAGCTGGATTGCTTAACGTAGACCCCGACCAGCGCCCACAGCACCGCCGCCGGATAGGCGAAGTGCCCACGCAGGCGCTGGTTCATCACCCATGCCAGCAGCGTGGCCATGGCCAGCAGCACCACGCTCCACGAGAGCATGTTGCCGGTCGGCAGCCACTGGTAGGCGACGATCACCTGCGCGGTATTGAGGAAGGCCGCCATGGTCAACCACCCGGCATGCAGGGCCAGGGGATACGCGGCGAACGCGCGCTGCCCGGCGCTGGCGATCGGAGGGGCGGCGCGCACTGCCGCGACCAGGAGGCATGCCAGCGCGCCCCATATGATCGCCAGCGCCGGCAGGAACAGCTGCTGGGAAAATACCGGCATCCACGCCGCGGTCAGGGCGAAACCCAGCGCCGCCCAGCCGCGCACGCCGGCGATCTCATCGGGCCGGCGCCGGCGCAGCTGCCACAGCCCGAACGCCACGTCCCAAAGGAAGATCAGGCCCCAGATTGAAAACGCATAGCCGGCTGCCACCAGCAGCGTGGGATAGCGGTCGGATATCGCACCGTTGGTCGGACCGAACGCACCGGTCTGGGACAGCCACGCCACCAGCGGCATGGCCAAGGCGGCCAACAGAACGATCCAGCGCATGCACCTGCTCCTCTCAAAGAGCGCCGACCATACGCGCTCTGCGGTTAAAACGGTGGCATGGTCAGCCCAGTGCGTGCGGTTCGTGGCCTGCGTGCAGCGCCGCCAGTGCCCCCGTACCGCCCACGAAATGGCGCACGATCGGGGCATGCTCGTTGCGGTGCAGCGCGCGCACCTGCTCCTGCAGCGCGCGGTCTTCGGCGGTGACCCGCGCATGCTGGCGCAGGTGTTCGATCCACGACGCGGTCACGAAATACTCCAGGTGGATGCCGGGCGTCGCGACGTCCTCGGCCACGCCCCAGATCACCGCCCCGTCGCGGCGCCGGGTACGCCCCAAGGCACCGAGCAGCTGATGGAACGCCGCGCGGTCGGCGGCGTCGATCCGGTATTCCACCGTCACCAGCACCGGGCCGCGATCATGCGTGACCGGTACCGCCAGTTCGGGCGCGGGCCAGTGCCCGGTGGGTCGCAGGTCGAGGTCCTCGCTGCCGGCGATGCGCACCCGCCACACCAGCAGGCCACCGACCACCGCGCCGATCGCGGCCAGGGTCAGTGCCCACGGGATCGAGGTGCGCTGCGCGATGCTGCCCCAGCTCAGGCCACCGGCCGCCATGCCGAGCGAGAACACCATGATGTACAGCGACAGCGCGCGGGCCCGCACCCAGGCAGGCACCGCGGTCTGCGCGGCGATCTGCAGCGAAGACAACACGGTGATCCAGGCGAAGCCGTTGACCAGCATGGCCAGCGGCAGCAGCGCCATGCTCCGCAGCCAGGCCAGCCCGAACAGGCTTGCTGCGCAGGCCAGGGTGGCCAGCAGCACCAGCAGGTCGCGGTCCAGGCGCGCACGCAACCGCGGCAGCAGCAACGCCCCGCTGACCGCACCGATGCCGATGCAGCCCAGCAGCAGGCCATAGGTACCCGCACCACCGCCCATCTCGCCGCGCACCACCAGCGGCAGCAGCGCGGTGGCCGCGCTGGCGAAGAAGAAGAACCCGGCCGACTTCACCAGCATCGCCTGCAGGCGACCGGCGCGCAGTGCGTAGCGCAGGCCGGCGCGCAGCCCGGCACCGAAGCCTTCCGGCGGCAGGCTGGAGGCCTGCGCTTCGGGCTTCCAGTTGAACAGCACCCACAGCATCGCGCCGAAACTCAGGGCGTTGAGGCCGAACGCCCAGCCGGCGCCGAGCTGGGCCACGATCAGGCCGCCAATCGCCGGCCCCAGCGAGCGGGCGATGTTGATCCCGATTGAGTTCAAGGCCACCGCCGACGCCAGCATCGGCCGCGGCACCAGTTCGGACACGATGGCGGCCTGCGCCGGCATCGCCATCGCCGCGCCGCAGCCCATGGCGAAGGTCAGCGCCACCAGCAGCGGCGGGCTCAGCAGCTGCAGGCCGGTCAGGGTGGCCAATGTCGCCGCCACCAGCAGCATCCAGCCCTGGGTCAACAGCAGGTAGCGGCGACGGTCGACGATGTCGGCCAGGGTGCCCGCCACCAGCGCCAGCAGCACCACCGGCACCGTGGTCGCCGACTGCACCAGCGCCACCATCAGCGGCGAACCGGTGCGCTCGGCCATCACCCACGCTGCGGCAACGTCGTTGACCCAGGTACCGACATTGCTGCCCAGGATCGCCAGCCACATGGCGCGGAACAGCCGGATCTTCAGCGGCGACCAGGCGCCAGGGGCCGCGTTTTCGTGTGTCTCTACCATTGCCATGCTCCTACTACCGATGCAAACAGGGTGTCGCTGCCCCCGGCCTCGCGCAGGCCGGGGCCGGCATCGAACCAGGCCAGCTGACCTTTCCAGGTCCAGTGGTCGCTGGCCTGCCAGGTGGTTTCCCACTTGTATTGCTGGCCGATCCGGCGCGACGTGCCGGCGGTACCGGGAACCGCCGCCAACGGCGCCGGGGTCGTGTACACCGCATCGCTGCGGCGGTGCTTCCACGCCAGCTGCCAGCCGATTTCGGTACTGAGGCCCGCGCGCGGGCTCAGGGTCAGGGTCGGCTGCACATCGACCAGGTTCGCCGGTGCCAGCAGGCTGGCTTCGCTGAAGTAGGCCGACTTGGGGTACAGCGCATTGAAGGTACCGAAGCGGCCGTCGTGCGCATCGCGGTCGCCGCTGGCGATGTCCAGCTTGAGCCCCAGCCGCGGCTGCCAGCGCCGCGCCGGCCAGCGCAGGCCGCTGTCGCTGGCCAGGGTCCAGGCGCGGATCGCCAGGGCGTCCTGCGCGCGCGACAACGTACCGCGCTGGGCGACCCCTTCGATGTTGCTGTCCCAGCGCGGGTGCGACGCGAACCAGCGTGCGCCCAGCGAGCGGCGGCGTTCATCGCCGCTCGCGGTGGCGAAATGTGCGTCGTCGCGGCCGTAGCCGAGCAGGTAGAGGTCCAGGCCGTTGCCCGGTCGCCCGTGCTGCCAGGTGGCATAGCTGCCCACCAGGAACTGGCCGCGGTCGCTGGGGTCGTCGAACGCACCGCTGCGGTTATCCACCGGGCGCAATGCGATCAGGTCGAGGGTGAGTCCACGCTGCTGCCAGCGCCCGCGTACGCCATCGAACGCCAGCCGGATGTTCGGCCCGTCGCGCACCGACAGCAGCCGCGAACTGCCATAGGCCGCTTCCTGGCGGCCGAGCTGCCAGCCCAGTCGTTCACCCTGCCAACGCACATAGCCCTGCTGCAGGTCCAGCGCGCCACGATCGGTCCCACCCGGCCCACCCTTGCGGCCCTGTTCGGCGTGCACGCCGAGCTGCACCATTCCATCCCACGCGCCGCGCCGCGCCGCCGCCGAGGCCAGCGCGCGCAGCAGGCCATAGCCATCCTCGCTGCCGCCGATGCCGAAGCGGGTCGGGTCGTAATACATGCCGCGCAGGCGCAGCGACGCGTCCAGCTGCAGCTCGCCAGCGCCGTCCAGCGCCACGCAGCGGCCGCTCGACCCGTCCTCACATGCGGCCGCCAGCGACGGCAAGGCCGTCGCCAGCGCCAGGCTCAGAACGCGAAGCACGAACATCCCAGCGCGCCCCAGAACGCGTTCGGCGCGTCGGTGGGAACCGGGTGGGCTGCGGCGTGGCCGTGCGCATGCGTGCGGCAACCGCCGGCGCCATGCACGTGCGCTCGGGCCGCCAGCCCGGTCGCGACGCCGCCCACGTGATAGCCACCAAAGCGGTTCACCGGTGACCAGTCCGGCATGGCCGGCGGCAGGGTGGGCGCCAGCGGGCCGAAGTCGCCGTCGCCGTGCACCACCCGCCCACCGACAACGGTCAGCACGCTGGTGATGTCGGCGATCGCGGCGTCCGCTACCGCGAAGAAGTCCGACGACAGCACGCAGAAGTCGGCCAGCTGGCCCACTGCCAACGTGCCCTTGCGGTCATCGTCGCCGGAGAACCAGGCGCTGCCCTGGGTCCACAGGCGCAACGCTTCCTCGCGCTCGAGCAGGTTTTCCTCGCCATACAGCGCCAGCCCGCCCACGGTGCGGCCGGTCACCAGCCAGGACAGCGCCACCCACGGGTTGTAGCTGGCCACCCGGGTGGCGTCGGTACCGGCGCCGACCGGCAACCCGGCCTGCAGCATGCGCCGCACCGGCGGCGTGTGTCGCGCGGCCTCGGCGCCGTAGCGCTGCACGAAAGCTTCGCCCTGGTAGGCCATGCGATGCTGGATCGCCAGGCCGCCGCCGAGCGCGCGGATCCGGTCGATGTTGCGCGGAGTGATGGTTTCGGCGTGGTCGATGAACCAGTGCAGGCCGTCGAACGGTATCTCCCGGTTGACCTGCTCGTACACGTCAAGGATGCGGGTGATGCTCTCGTCGTAGGTGGCGTGGATGCGGAACGGCCAGCGCTTTTCCACCAGCAGCTTCACCACTTCGGCCAGCTCCGGCTCCATCCCGGCCGGCAGCTCCGGGCGCGGCTCGTTGAACAGTTCGAAGTCGGCCGCGGAGAACACCAGCATTTCGCCGGCGCCATTGTGGCGCAGCAGGTCATCGCCCTGGCGCGGCGCCAGCATTTCGCTCCACTGCTGGAAATCCCGCACCTCGCTGCCCTTGTTCTGGGTGAACAGGTTATAGGCGATGCGCACGCTGAGTTCGCCATCGCGGTGCAGCTGTTCGATGACCTGGTAGTCCTCCGGGTAGTTCTGGAAGCCACCGCCGGCGTCGATCACCGAGGTGATGCCGAGCCGGTTCAGCTCGCGCATGAAATGCCGGGTCGAATTGGCCTGGTACTCGATCGGCAGGCGCGGTCCCTTGGCCAGGGTGGCGTACAGGATCAGCGCGTTGGGCTTGGCCAGCAGCAGGCCGGTAGGGTTGCCCAGGCTGTCGCGCGCGATCTGCCCGCCTGGCGGGTCCGGGGTGTTGCGGTCGTAGCCGCAGGCGCGCAACGCGGCACGGTTGAGCAGTGCGCGGTCGTACAGGTGCAGCAGGAACACCGGCGTGTCGGGGGCGATGGCATTGAGCTCGGCCAGGGTGGGCAGTCGCTTCTCGGCGAACTGCTCGGCGGTGAAGCCGCCGACCACGCGCACCCATTGCGGTGCGGGGGTGATGTCGACCTGCGCCTTCAGCATGGCCATCGCATCGGACAGCGAGCGCAGCCCGTCCCAGCGCAGCTCGAGGTTGTAGTTCAGCCCGCCGCGGATCAGGTGGGTATGGCTGTCGTTGAGGCCCGGCACCAGCCGGCGGCCGCCGGCGTCGATCACCGTGGCGCCGGTGAGCCCGGCGCGCACCTCGGCCTCGGCACCGATCGCCGCGATGCGCCCGTCCACCACGGCCAGTGCATCGGCCTGCGG
>NZ_CAUQPH010000068.1:0-17865 GCF_963519925.1 uncultured Stenotrophomonas sp.
TACCGGCGTAATGCACGGTGGGTTGCTGCGTGGGCCGGCCAACGGCCGGCGCTACGGGGATGATGGGCGCTGTGGGGTTGCGGTAGCGCCGACCGTTGGTCGGCCCAGGCGGTGCCGATCGGCCCTCACATCGGCGGCCGTGCGCGATTGTCCCGAAGCCGCACCTAAGTCCCTGATTCTTGCCGGTAAAAACCCCATAAACAGCGGCTAAAACTGCCTCGTTGTGGTAGACTCCATCAGTTAATCGAGATTCCGACGCCGCCGCCCCGCAAGGGCCGGCGCGGCGGACTGGACCGCTACCAGACAACGGAACCCGAATGGCAGAAAACGCCAAGGAAATCATCCAGGTCAACCTGGAAGACGAGATGCGCAAGAGCTACCTCGATTACGCCATGAGCGTGATCGTGGGGCGCGCCCTCCCGGATGCACGCGATGGCCTCAAGCCGGTGCATCGCCGCGTGCTGTACGCGATGAATGAGCTGAACGCGCACAGCAACAAGCCGTACTACAAGTCGGCGCGTATCGTCGGTGACGTCATCGGTAAGTACCACCCGCATGGCGACCAGTCGGTGTACGACACCCTGGTGCGCATGGCGCAGCCGTTCTCGCTGCGCTACATGCTTGTCGATGGCCAGGGTAACTTCGGCTCGGTCGACGGCGACTCCGCCGCGGCGATGCGTTACACCGAAGCGCGCATGTCGCGGCTCACCCATGAGCTGATGGCCGACATCGACAAGGAAACCGTCGATTTCCAACCCAACTACGACGAAAAGGAACTGGAGCCGACGGTCATGCCGACCCGGTTCCCGAACCTGCTGGTCAATGGTTCGGCCGGTATCGCGGTGGGCATGGCGACCAACATCCCGCCGCACAACCTGACCGAGTCGATCAACGCGTGCATCGCGCTGATCGAGAACCCGGACATCGACGTCGACGGCCTGATGGAGTACATCCCGGGCCCGGACTTCCCGACCTCCGGCATTATCAACGGTACCGCCGGCATCGTGGCCGGCTACCGCACCGGGCGTGGTCGGGTGCGCATTCGCGCCAGGGCCGATATCGAAGTGGCCGACAACGGCCGCGAATCGATCATCGTCACCGAGATCCCGTACCAGGTGAACAAGGCCCGGTTGATCGAGAAGATCGCCGAGCTGGTCAAGGAAAAGAAGCTCGAAGGCATCAGCGAGCTGCGCGATGAGTCCGACAAGGACGGCATGCGCATCTACATCGAGATCAAGCGCGGCGAGTCGGCGGAAGTTGTGTTGAACAACCTCTACCAGCAGACCCAGATGGAGTCGGTGTTCGGCATCAACATGGTGGCGCTGGTCGACGGCCGCCCGCAGTTGATGAACCTCAAGCAGATGCTCGAGGCCTTCGTGCGCCACCGCCGCGAAGTGGTCACCCGCCGCACCGTGTTCGAGCTGCGCAAGGCGCGCGCCCGCGCCCACGTGCTGGAAGGCCTGACCGTCGCGCTGGCCAACATCGACGAGATGATCGAACTGATCAAGACCTCGCCGAACCCCAACGAAGCCCGCGAGCGCATGCTTGCGCGCCTGTGGGAACCGGGCCTGGTCGGTTCGATGCTGGGCGCGGCCGGTGCCGAGACCTCGCGTCCGGAAGACCTGCCCAAGGGCGTGGGCCTGATCGAAGGCGGCTACCAGCTGACCGAGATCCAGGCCACCCAGATCCTGGAAATGCGCCTGCACCGCCTGACCGGGCTGGAGCAGGACCGCCTGACCGAAGAGTACAAGCAGCTGCTGGAAACCATCGCCGGGCTGATCCACATCCTGGAAGATCCGGACCGCCTGCTGCAGGTCATCCGCGAAGAGCTGATCAACGTGCGCACCGAGTTCGGCGACGAACGCCGCACCGAGATCCGCCACAGCGAAGAAGACCTGGACATCCTCGACCTGATCGCGCCGGAAGACGTGGTGGTCACCGTGTCGCACGCCGGCTACGTCAAGCGCCAGCCGGTAAGTGCGTACCGTGCCCAGCGTCGTGGCGGCCGTGGCCGCAGCGCGGCCTCGACCAAGGAAGAGGATTTCATCGAACAGCTGTGGCTGGTCAACACCCACGACACGCTGCTGACCTTCACCAGTTCCGGCAAGGTGTTCTGGCTGCCGGTTCACCAGCTGCCCGAAGCCGGGTCCAACGCGCGCGGGCGCCCGATCATCAACTGGATTCCGCTCGAATCCGGTGAACGGGTGCAGGCCGTGCTGCCGGTACGCGAGTATGCCGAAGGCCAGTTCGTGTTCTTCGCCACCCGCAACGGTACCGTCAAGAAGACCCCGCTCAGCGAGTTCGCGTTCCGCCTGGCGCGCGGCAAGATCGCCATCAACCTCGACGAGGGCGATGCGCTGGTTGGCGTCGGCCTGACCGATGGCGACCGCGACATCCTGCTGTTCGCCTCCAACGGCAAGACCGTGCGCTTCGGCGAAGACCGGGTCCGCTCGATGGGCCGTACCGCCACCGGCGTACGCGGCATCAAGATGGCCAAGGGCGAGGAAGTGGTCAGCCTGATCGTGGCCGAGCGTGCCGGCGGCAGCGATGACGAGAACGAAGACGAGGTGCAGGTCGAGGAAGCCGTGGTCGAGAACGGCGATGCCGTGATCGAGGCCGGTGACGACGACAGCATGCTGTACATCCTGACCGCGACCGAGAACGGCTACGGCAAACGCACCCCTCTGCCGGACTATCCGCGCAAGGGCCGCGGCACCCAGGGCGTGATCGGCATCCAGACCACCGAGCGCAACGGCAAGCTGGTCAGCGCGGTGCTGATGGGCTCGCGCGACGAGGTTCTGCTGATCTCCGACGGCGGCACCCTGGTCCGCACCCGTGGCTCGGAAATCTCGCGGGTTGGCCGCAACACCCAGGGCGTGACCCTGATCCGCCTGTCCAAGGACGAGAAGCTGCAGGCGGTGGAGCGGATGGATGCGTCCATCGACGATGTCGAGGATGAGGTGGAGGTCGCGGCAACGCCGGTCGACACCGCCCCGGCACCGGTCGCAGGCGACGAAAACCCGCAGGGTTGATCGACCCGCAACGCACTACGAAGAACGCCGGCCCAGTGCCGGCGTTTTTCGTTCTGGACTCTCTACCGCTGCAGTTGCCTTGGTAGCGCCGAAGAGAACGGCAGGAGCCGTGCTCAACGTCGCGAAGCGGCGGCCCGAAGGGTGCCCGCCAGGACGGCGGGCATACCGTTGGTCGGCCCAGGCGGTGCATCCACGTCCCGCAAAAAACTCCCCCAACAACCTCGAACAGGCATAAGCTTCAAAAAAAAGCCGGCCAGCAGGGGAGGCCGGCAGCATCCAGGGTTCCGCCGTACCGGGGAGAACACCGATGTCCGCTGTGCCGACCGCAGAACCGCCCGTCGGGGTGCCGCCTCGCCACCCCCTGATCACCGTGCTCGCGCTGCTCCTGCTCCTCCTCGGTCTGGTGCTGGGCGGCCTTGGCGCATGGCTCGCGCAACTGGGCGGCTCCTGGTACTACGTGCTGGCCGGCGTCGGGCTGCTCGCCGCCGGCGTGCTGCTGTGGGGCAATCGCCGCGCCGGCGCATGGGCCTACCTGCTGGTGTTCGTCGGTACGCTGCTGTGGACGGGGTGGGAATCGGGCAGCGACTACTGGCGCTGGGTACCCCGCCTGGGCCTGGTCACCGCGCTCGGCTTCCTGCTGGCGCTGCTGCTGCCGACCCTGCGCACGCCGGTGCCGCGGCGCGTGTCGCGGGCAGTGGCCGGCGTACTGGGACTGGTCTTCGTGATCGCCTTCGCGCTCGCGTTCGTACCGCATGGCGCTGTGGCCGGCACCCAGGCGTTCCCGGTCGACGCCACCGGCACCGGCCTGGCGCCGACCCGCGAAGCCAGCACGCAACCGGCCGACGACCCGGAGCCGGGCGACTGGACCGCCTGGGGCCGCAGCAGCGCGGGCACCCGCTATTCCCCGCTGCAGCAGATCACGCCGGCCAACGTGGGCGCGCTGGAGCTGGCCTGGCGGTTCCGTACCGGCGACCTGCCGAAGAAGCGCTGGGGCGCGGAAACCACCCCGCTCAAGGTCGGCGACAGCCTGTACCTGTGCACCTCGCGCAACCAGCTGATCGCGCTGGATGCGGCCACCGGCAAGGAGCGCTGGCGCTTCAACCCGAAGGTCAGGGACGCCGCCATCCCGTATACCGCCGCCTGCCGGGGCGTGGCCTATTACGAAGTGCCGGGCGTCCCGCAGGTGGACCCGGTCCTTGCCGATGTCGCCGCCGACCTGGCCTTGCCCGCCTCCTTGCCCGCCGCCGGCACGCGTTCACTGGCGCCCGGCAATCGCGCGCTGTGCGCGGCCCGCATCATCGAGGGCACGCTGGACGGGCGGCTGATCGCGGTGGATGCCGCCACCGGCCGGCCGTGCCCGGGGTTCGGCAACAACGGCCAGGTCGACATCACCCTGGGCATGGGCGAGGTGCCGCCGGGCTATGTCTCGATCACCTCACCGCCGGCGATCGTGCGCGGCGTGATCGTCACCGGGCACCAGGTACTGGACGGACAGCGCCGTGACGCGCCGTCCGGGGTCATCCAGGCGTACGACGCGCAGACCGGAAAACTGCGCTGGGCCTGGGACATGGACGTGCCCGATCGCACTGGTTTGCCGCCACAGGGCCAGACCTACACGCGTGGCACCCCGAACATGTGGACCACGGCCACCGGCGATGAACAACTGGGGCTGGTATACCTGCCGATGGGCAACGCGGCGGGCGACTACTGGAGCGGATCGCGCACCGAAAACCAGGACCGTTATGCGACCTCGCTGGTGGCGCTGGACGTGGCCACCGGAAAACCAGTCTGGAACTTCCAGGCAGTGCGCAAGGATGTATGGGATTACGACCTCGGCTCACAGGCCACGCTGGTCGACTTCCCGACCGCCGCCGGCAAGGTGCCGGCGATCCTGCTTCCGACCAAGCAGGGCGACCTGTACGTGTTGGACCGGCGCACGGGTGAACTGCTGACGCCGGCGGAAGAGCGCGCGGTGCCCGGTGGCGGAGTTGAGCCCGAACAACGCGCGCCGACCCAGCGGTTCTCGCTGTACCACACGCTGCGCAAGCCCGACCTGACCGAGCGCGACATGTGGGGCATCACCCCGATCGACCAGCTGGTGTGTCGCATCCAGTTCCGCAGGGCGAGGTACCAGGGCTTCTACACGCCACCGACGGCTGACCGTCACTCCATCGAATACCCCGGCTACAACGGCGGCTCGGACTGGGGCAGCGTTGCGGTGGACACGCGGCATGGCGTGATCGTGGCCAACTACAACGACATGCCCAACTACAACCGGCTGGTGCCGCGCGCCGAGGCGGACCGCAAGGGCTGGGTGCCGCGCGAACTGGTGCGCGCCGACCGAGGGGGTGCCGAAGGGGCGGGGGACCCGCAGACCGGCACTCCCTATGCCATCGACGTCAACGCAGGTTGGCGCCTCCCGGTGACCCGGCTGCTGTGCAAGCAGCCACCCTACGGTGGCATCCGTGCGATCGACCTGCGCAGTGGCCAGCTGCTCTGGGACCGGCCGTTCGGCAGCGCGCGCGGCAACGGCCCGTTCGGCATCCGCAGCGGATTGCCGATCGAGATCGGCACACCCAACAACGGCGGCTCCGCGGTCACCGCCAGCGGCCTGATCTTCATCGCCGCTGCCACCGACGACCTGCTGCTCGCCATTGACCTGAAAACCGGCAAGGAGCTGTGGCACGCCAGGCTGCCGGCCGGTGGCCAGGCCAACCCGATGGTCTACGAATACGACGGCCGCCAATACGTGGTCATCATGGCCGGCGGCCACCATTTCATGGAGACTCCGGCAGGGGATTACGTGATGGCGTATGCGCTGCCGAAGGGCAGCAGGAACGGGCAGAGCCCACGGTAGAGCCGACTGTTAGTCGGCTGCTCCTGAAAGGTAGGACAGAGCCGACCGTCAGTCGGCCGCTTCCACCCCAAAAGAGGAGAACTACTCCGATGCCAACGCCCAAACGCGTTCGGCATCGTAGCCCCCATGAGCAGCCCAAAACTCCAATATGGCCGGTGGTCCCACATAGGTAACGTCTACGCGCTCACCATGGTATGCCAGCATCGGCAACGCAGCTTCGACGACGAGCGATGTGTTCAGATCGTGAGCCGAACCCTTCGCGCGATGGACGAAGAAGGCTTCACCGCCTCACTGGCATGGGTCATCATGCCTGACCATATTCACTGGCTGGCGCAACTGAGGGCCCACACGCTGGGCTATTGCGTGCAGCGCTTCAAGGCCCGCAGCAGTTACCTGATGAATCGATGCGGGCAGCGTGGCGGCGCCGTCTGGCAGCCAGGCTACTACGACCATGCGATCCGAAGCGACGAATCACTGCGCGAACAGGCGATGTACATTCTTGCCAATCCAGTACGTGCAAACCTCGCGGAACGGATAGGCGACTATCCACACGCATGGTGCAGATGGGAGTTATAGAGGGAAGGAACAAGGCCGACGGTAGAGCCGACTGTTAGTCGGCTGCTCCCCGCGAAACAAAAAAGCACCCGACCAGCACATCAACCTCCAAAAGCAAAATCAGCCGACTAACAGTCGGCTCTACCGCAGGGGCAAAAGCAGCCGACTAACAGTCGGCTCTACCGCAGGGGCAAAAGCAGCCGACCAACAGTCGGCTCTACCGCAGCGCTACCGCTGCAATCTGCATGCGTAAACCCCCAACCCATGATGGACCCGGCGACGCACGCGACGATCACACCACCCGCACCATCTTCCGCATCAGGTGTTCCACCACGCCTTCCGGATCTGCGGTCCGTCCCACGTGCGTGCTCGACATCTGCACCACCGAACTGCGCTTGGCGGTGAGAAAATGAAAGCGCGCACGCGCCGGCAGCTGTGCGATCGGGCCCGCGGTGGCATCCCCACGACAGATCGCCACGATCGCATCCAACCACGGCTGCAACGCATCCACATCCAGCGAAGGCGCAAACGCCTGCATCCGAGCCGGGTCGATCTCGATCGCCGCCTGCAGGTGCTTCGCGCCCGGGCAGGACACGATCACCCCGACATTGATGAACTCTTCGCGTTCCACCCGCGGTACCACGCGGATGACCGCATAGTCATACGTATGCAGCGTGGGCACGGATGGCCTCCTGTACGAACGCCGCGCGCGCCTGCAGGCGGCACTTCAGGTAATCGACATAGGCCTTGCGGTACGCCACCGGGCTGTCGAAGGTCGGTTCGTCCACCAGCCAGCTGTCCGGAACCAGCCCGACAATGCGCTCGATTTCCGCATCCGGCAGCCGCGCGGCCAGCGCGCCGTCCACCTCCGCGATCTTCGACGCGAACGGCAACAGCACCTGGTCGCGGATCAGCACGAACGGCTTCTCGCAGACATCGCCCGCGTTGGCCCAGTCGTGGTGGAAGTACATCGCCGCGCCATGGTCGATCAGGTACAACTGGCGGTGCCACACCATCAGGTTGGGATTGCGCGCAGTGCGGTCCACGTTGCTGGTGAAGGCATCGAACCAGGCGATGCGCGAGGCAAGGTCGGCGTCGACCGGCATCGCCGCCGGGTCGTAGTTGATCGCACCCGGCAGGTAGTCGCTGCCCAGGTTGAGCCCTTCGCTGGCGCGGATCAGGTCCTGGATCTCCGGGTCCGGCTCGGTCCGGGCGAATTCGCGGTCCAGTTCGACGAACACGATCTCCGGAATCGGCAGGCCCAGCGTACGCGCCATCTCGCCGGCGATCAGCTCGGCAATCAGCGCCTTCGGGCCCTGGCCGGCGCCGCGGAATTTGAGCACCACCATGCCGTCGTCGTCGGTCTCGACCACGGCTGGCAGGGAGCCGCCCTCGCGGAGCGGTGTGATGTAACGCAGTGCGTGTACGGTACGCAAGGGGAGTCCAGTGAACGAACAAGCAGCGCCATCTTACCGTGGGCGCACCCACGCCAGCCGCCCACCCAGTGCTTTCGGCCCATTGCCGCAACGGAGCCCGGTGCTAGATTCCCAGGCATGACGGCCATTCGCGCGCCGCCGCAGCCCACACCTTGAAGGGGATCTGGATGCTCATCCGTCGTACCTGCTTGGCCACCGCCGTTTCCTTGGCCGCGCTCAGCCTTGCCGCGCCGGCCTTCGCCGATTACGCCAAACCGCCGGAGCAGCTGCTCAAGGTGCTCAAGGCGCCGCCACCGCCGCAGCCCAGCCTGGACCCGAGCGGGCAGCGGCTGCTGCTGACCACGCTACAGACCTATCCGTCGATCGAGCGCGTTGCCCAGCCGTATCTCAAGCTGGCCGGCGTGCGGCTGGAACCGAAGAACCGCAGCCGCCACGATACCCAGGGCGGCTACGGCATTCCGGCCTGTGTCGCCGATTTCTCGCTGGTGGATGTCGGCACCGCCCGCACCACCAAGGTCGCGCTGCCGAAGGGCTGTGCCGGGGTGGCGCAATGGTCGGCCGATGGCAGCCACTTCGCGTTCCAGAACGCGGTCGAGACCTCGGTGCAGCTGTGGGTCGGTGATGCACAGACCGGCCAGGTCAAGCAGATCCCCGGGGTGCAGTTGAATCCGATCTTCGGCTACACCGTGCAGTGGCTCGGCGGTGGCCGGCAACTGCTGGTCAAGACCGTGCTGGCCAACCAGGGGCCGGCCCCGAGCAGCGGCAACGGACCGGGTGGCCCGGACGTTCAGGAATCGCTGGGCAGCAGCGGCGAGAGCAGTACCTACGAAGCCCGTGACACCCTGACCAGCGCGCATGACGAAAAGCTGTTCGCGTACTACGGTGCCTCGCAGCTGGCAGTGGTGGACGCCAGCGCGGGCAGCGTGCGCGCCATCGGCGCGCCGGCGCTGTACAACGAGGTCAATGCCGCCCCCGATGGCGTGCATGTGCTCACCGAAACCCTCAAGGCGCCGTTCTCGCACGCGGTGACCTACCAGCGTTTCGCCAATGACGTTGCGGTGCTCGACCTGGGCTCGGGCCGCAGCACGCCCATCGCCAGCCTGCCGCTGGCCGACCGCGTGCCGGTGCACGGCGTGCCCGAAGGCCCGCGCGACTTCGACTGGCGCTCCACCGATCCGGCCACGCTGGTCTATGCCGAAGCGCTGGACAAGGGCGACTGGAAAGTCACCGTGCCGCACCGCGACCGCGTGCTGGCGCTGAAGGCACCGTTCTCCGCCAAACCGCAGGAAATCGCGCGGACCGCGCAGCGCTTCGAAGGCATTGCCTGGAGCGCGGACCCGGCCGTGTCATTCCTGTTCGAGAACGATGAGAACCGCCATTGGCGCCAGACCCGCATCGTCGATGTCGACCAGCCGAAACAGGAAGGCCGCCTGCTCTGGGACCTGTCCAGCGATGAGCTGTATGCCGACCCGGGCAACCTGGTGTTCAAGCGCCTGCCCAACGGCGCGCCGGTGGTGCGCCAGGACGGCAGCTTCGTGTTCCTGCGCGGGCAGGGCAGTTCGCCGCAGGGCGACCGTCCGTTCCTGGACCGGTTGGACCTGGGCACGCTCAAGACCGAGCGCCTGTTCCGCAGTGACGCCGACGCCTATGAACAGGTGTTGGGCCTGACCGCCACCCCTGGCCGCTACCTGACCTGGCACCAGTCGGCGATGGACCCGCCGAATGCGTTCCTGCGCCAGCAGGGCGAACGCGCGGCCAGCGCGAAGGAAGGCGAGGCGCAGTACACCTCCACCGCCAGCGCGCTGACCCGCCTCACCGACCCGACCCCGGAAGTGCGCCAGATCAAAAAGCGTCTGGTGACGTACAAACGCGCCGATGGCGTGGATCTGTCGTTCACCCTGTACACGCCGCCGGGTTACCGGGATGGCCAGCGCGTGCCGGCCATCCTGTATGCCTATCCGGCCGACTTCGCCAATGCCGCGCAGGCCGGGCAGGTATCGGGTTCGCAGCAGACCTTCACCCGCCTGGCACCGTACCGGCTGATGCTGTTGGCGGGCTACGCGATCATCGACAACGCCTCGTTCCCCATCGTCGGCGACCCCAAGACCGCCTACGACACCTACCTGGAGCAGCTCGAAGCCGATGCCAGGGCTGCGGTCGACAAGGCGGTGGACCTGGGCGTGGTCGACCGCAAGCGGATCGGCGTCACCGGGCACAGCCATGGTGGGCTGATGACCGCCAACCTGATCGCGCACACGGATCTGTTCAAGGCCGGCGTGGCCACCAGCGGCTCGTACAACAAGACCTTCACCCCGTTCGGCTTCCAGAACGAGCGGCGTTCGGTGTGGCAGGCGCAGGACGTGTACCTGAAGGCCTCGCCGTTCTTCTATGCGGACAAGATCAAGCTGCCGCTGCTGCTGGTCCACGGCGAGGACGACGCTAACCCGGGTACCGAACCGTTCCAGTCGCGCAAGCTCTACCAGGCGATCCGCGGCAACGGCGGCATCACCCGGCTGGTGATGCTGCCCAACGAACCGCACTGGTACACCGCACTGGAGTCGAACGAACAGCTGGTTTCGGAAATGCTCAACTGGTTCGACACCTACGTGAAGAACGCGAAGTAACCCGAACATCGTAGAGCCACGCCCTGCGTGGCTGCAGGTCGCGGAGATGTCCCGCAGCCACGCAGGGCGTGGCTCTACGGAGCGGGGCGGCGGTGGCGGGGGATGTACCGCAGCCGCGGGGGTGCCATCAGTTGCATTGCAGAGCGGGTTTAGATCGATACAATCGATCTGGCCACGCGGGGCGTGGCGCTACGTTGATGGTCCGTCCTTTCCGCTCTGGGAGTTCGTCGTGCACCGTTCGATGCTGGTTGCTGCTTCGCTTGTCCTGACAACTGCCCCCTGCGCCCTGCAGGCGGCCGACCTCGCCGCCGAGGTCAATCCCTTCATCGGTACCACCAACGCGGGCAACGTGTATCCCGGTCCGTCGGTGCCGTTCGGCATGGTGGCTTTCAGTCCCGAAATGACCCCGCTGCCCGGAAAGCGCTTCGCCATTGCGGCGCCCGGTGGCTATGAGTGGCGCGGCAACGGCGTGCGCGGCTTCAGCCTGACCCATGTGTCCGGCACCGGCTGTACCGGCGCCAGCGGTGATATTCCGATCATGCCGGTCACCAGCAAGGTGGAACTGTCGCCGTCTTCGGCTGACGCCGCCCTGCGCTACGCGAGCGTGCTCGACCACAAACGCGAAAGCGCCAGCCCCGGCGCTTACCAGCTCACCCTCGACAACGGCGTGGTGGTGAACCTGGGCGCCACCGCGCGTACCGCCGTGGGCCAGTTCGAATTCCCGGCCGACAAGCCGGCCAACCTGCTGTTCCGGACCTCCGACAGCGAAGTGGGCAGCACCGATTCGAGCATCGTCATCGACCCGGCCACGCGCACCGTGCGCGGTTCGGTCACGGCCGGCAACTTCTGCGGTTACCTCGCTGAAGATCGCCGCGAAAGTTACTACACCCTGCATTTCGTGGCCGAGTTCGACCAGCCGTTCGAGGTCGGGGGCACCTGGCGCGACGAAACCGTGCAGCCCGGCGCACGCGAGGGGGGCGGTGGCACGACCTACGGCACGCAGGGCCATCCACCCGTAGGAAAGGGCGCCGGCGGCTGGATCACCTTCGATCCCAAGCGCAGCCCGAAGGTGACTGCACGCATCGGCATTTCCTACGTCGACGAGGCCGGCGCGCGCGCCAACCTGCGCCGCGAAAGCCCGGCCGGCACCACTGTGGAAGCCACCCAGGCCGCGACCCGCGCCGAGTGGAACAAGACACTGGGCCAGGTGCGCGTGGCCGGCGGAACCCCCGACGAACGCACCGTGTTCTACACCGCGCTGTACCACACGCTGCTGGCGCCCAACCTGTTCAGTGACGGCGATGGCCGCTACCGGGGCATGGACGGCAAGGTGCACACGTTGGCGAAGGGCCAGCGTGCGCAGTACGCCAACTACTCGGGCTGGGACGTGTACCGCTCGCAGCTGCAGCTGGTCACGCTGCTGCAGCCGCAGGTCGGTTCGGACATCGCGCAGTCGCTGCTCAGCCAGGCCGACCAGAACGGCGGCGTGTGGGACCGCTGGACGCACCTGACCGGTGCCACCGGTGTGATGAACGGCGATCCGTCGCCGCCGTCGGTGGCTGCGATCCACGCGTTCGGCGGTCGCAACTTCGACCTCAAACGCGCCTACGCTTCGCTCAAGCAGGCGGCCACGGTGCCGACCGAACGCGACCTCAGCCGGCGCGGCTGCCCGGTACTGTGCGTCGGCCAGCGGCCGGGCCTGGACCAGTGGATGGCACTGAAGTACATGCCGGTGGGTGCGCCGGGTTGGGGCACCGCGTCGGATACGCTGGAGATGGCGGCCGCCGATTTCGGCCTTGCCGAACTGGCCAACGCCGCAGGCGACAAACAGGGCGCGGCGCTGTTCCGCGAACGCTCCGGCTGGTGGCGCAACCTGTACAACCCCAAGGCCACGGCGCAGGCCGGCTACATCCAGCCGCGCAATGCCGATGGCAGCTGGCCGGTGTTCGACCCGGCCTCGGATGAGGAATTCGTCGAAGGCAGCGGTGCGCAATACCTGTGGATGGTGCCATTCGACCCGGCCGGGCTGATCGCCACGCTCGGCGGCCGTGACGCGGCCATCCAGCGCCTGGATGCGTTCTTCCGCAAGGAAGATGGCGCGTGGGCGGTGACCAAGTCCGGCCCGTTGCATGCTGAGCTGGACAACGAACCCTCGGTGGCGGCGCCGTGGCTGTACAACTTCGTCGGCCAGCCCTGGAAAACACAGGAAACCGTGCGCCAAGCCATGCGCCAGATCTGGACCAATGCGCCCGAAGGCATGCCCGGCAACGATGACCTGGGCCAGATGTCGTCGTGGTACGTGTGGTCGGCGCTGGGCCTGTACCCGCTGTACCCGGGCCGTGCCGACCTGGTGATCGGCAGCCCGCTGTTCCGCGAAGCAGTCATCCAGCGCCCCGGCGCCACCCTCACCATCACGGCCAACGGCGCGGCGATGGACGCACCCTACGTGCAGTCGCTGCGCGTGGACGGCAAGCCCAGCGAAGCCAGCTGGCTGCCGACCAGCGTGGTGGAGAAGGGCGGCACGCTGGAGTTTGAACTGGGCAAGGCGAAGAACACGCAGTGGGGCACCGCCACGCTGCCACCGTCGTACGGGCCGAACTGACATGCGCGCACGGACATTCACGGCAGCGCTTTTGGCTGCCATTACCTTGGCCCCTCTCATGGTCGCTGCTGCTGAAACCCCGGCCACCAACCCGCTGTTGCTCAAACCGGTGGCGCAGGTGACGCCGGATGAGGTCCGCTTCATGCAGCAGCGCCTTGCCGACTGGCCGCAACTGCAGCGCTATCGTGCGGAAAACGCCACGCTGCCGGCGCCGGTCGGCGGTTCACCGCGCGTGGTGTTCTATGGCGATTCGATCACTGAAGGGTGGGGCGCCACCGGCAGCCCGGGTTTCTTCCCGGGCAAGGACTACCTCAACCGTGGCATTTCCGGGCAGACCACCGCGCAGATGCTGCTGCGCTTCCAGCAGGATGTGATCGCGCTTCATCCGGCGGTGGTGGTGATCCTGGCAGGAACCAATGACATCGCCGGCAACACCGGCCCGAGCACGCAGGGAATGATCGAGGACAACCTGCACGCGATGGTCGACCTGGCCCGCGCGCACGGCATCGCCGTTGTGTTGTCCTCGGTGCTGCCGGTCAGCGAATACCCGTGGTAGCCAGCCGTGCAGCCTGCGGGCAAGGTCAGGGCGTTGAACGCGGCGCTGCACGCCTACGCACGTGAGCGGGAGCTGGTCTGGCTCGACTACTACGCGGCGCTTGCCAACGCGAAGGGCGGCCTGGATCCGGCCCTCGCGGCCGATGGCGTGCATCCCACTGCGGCAGGATATGCGCGGATGGCGCCGTTGGCGCAGGCGGCGGTCGAACGCGCGCTCGAGCCGCGCAGGTGAACCTCGCCCATCCGCTCCTGCAGCGCAGTGCCGGCATCCTGCCCTGGGTGGGGTTGGCCGCCAGTGTGGCCATGGCGTTCGTGGTGACCCTGTTCGGGGCACTGCTGCTGCCGCAGTTCGTGGAGATGTTTGGCAGCGCCGGCCAGGCACTGCCGTGGATCAGCCGCGTCTACAGCCAGGGTTATCTGCTGGCCTGGCTGGCGCCGGTGCTGGTGGGGGCGTGCTGGTATCTCGGCCCGCCTATCGCCGGCCGTATTCTGGCCGGGCTGCTGGGCCTTGGCGCAGGCCTGCTGGGCTCGGTGGGCCTGCTGTTTGCGATGTACCTGCCTTACTTCATGCTGGGTTCGCTGGTCTGAGCTCAACGGCGGCATCGAGGCTGGGCCTGCACCAGGCGACGCAGCCGCTCCTTCACCGCGGGGCGCCCTGACCTGGGTCAAGCCCGGCCGATCAATGCGCCACTGGCAGTCCCAGCAGCTCGGACAGCCCCATCCAGCCGATCTCGACACCGATGCACAGGATCACGAAGGCCAGCAGGCGCAGCATGACCTGCATGCCGGTGGGGCCCAACAGGTCCTGCAGCCGTCCGGCGTAGCGCATGCACAGGTAGATCAGCACGCTCAATGCCAGCAGCGCGCAGCCTGCCGCGACGACATGCACCGACTCCGGCCCGTCCTTGGGCAAGGTGGTGCCGACGGCGGTCGCCACCGCGATCGCACCGGGGCCCACGGTCAGCGGCAGGGTGAACGGGTAGAACGTCTGCGACTCCACCGTGGCATCCAGGTCGTGGCGCGCTTCCGCTTCGGCGGCGCCGGCCACCGAGCTGCGTTCGGCCTGCGCCGGTGCCTGCAGCAGGCGCCAGCCGGTGGCGGCAATCACCAGCCCGCCGGCCAGGCGCAATACCGGGATGGAGATGCCGAAAAAGGACAGCACCCACGCCCCGACGCTGACCGACACTGCAAGCATCACCAGGCTGTTGAACGCCACCGCGCGTGCGACCCGGCCGCGCTGGGCGGCCGTGGCATCGGGCAGCAGCCCGAGCACCATCAGCGCCGCTCCCGGCGGATTGATCACCGGCAGCAGGCTGGTGAAGATGACCAGGAAGGTGTGGCTGAATTCATTCCACATGGGGAAGGGCGCGCAGGAGCCCGGCTACTCAGGGTCGCCAGAACCCAGCCCGCAGTTCGGTCAGGGTCAGGTTGTTGTCGTGGTTGGCGTCCAGCGACTGGAAGCGCATGTCGGTCACGCGGCTGACTTCTTCTTCGGTCAGCTCGCCGTCGCCGTTGAGGTCGGCCACGCGGATGCGGTCGGCCGCGCTGAGCTGGCCGTCGCGGTCCGGACCGAGCACCGACTGGATGTCCTCGACCCCCACCCGGTAGTTGTGGTCGACATCGAGCAGGCGGAACAGGGCCGCGCCATCGTATTCGTCCTCGCTGACCTGGCCGTCGCCGTTCTTGTCCAAGGCGGTGAAACGCTGTTCGGCGGTGTCACCGGGCGTCTGCGCATGGCAGGTGGCGGCTGCGCCCAAGCCGAGCAGCAGGGCACAGGCAAGCACGGGAATGGACTGGTTCACGGGAACTCCGCAGGGCGGCCAGGGAGGTTCCAGTGTCCGCCGCACCGACGCGCGCCGCTACGGCAATAGATGCGCCGGGCGCCAGTATTTCTACTGGCGGCCGGGCACCCTCATTCGAATCGCCAACGCACGCCCGCGTAAACACCGCGACCATCGCCGGGGGTCGAGCGCGCCACGTCGCGGCCGGCGTCGCCATAGCCGGGCGTCACCGTCGCGGCGTAGTGGCGGTCGCCGACGTTGCGCAGCTCCGCCCAGGCCTGCCAGCGACCGTTCGGGGCATCGAAGCCCACGCGCGTGCCGAAGATCAGGTGGCTGTCGGCGCGGAAACTGTTGGCATAGTCGACGAACATCGACGACGCGTACTCGGTGTTGAGTGCCGCGTAGAAGCCATTGGGGTGGTCGAAACGCAGTTCGCCCTGGTAATAATGGCGCGGCAACCCCGGCAGGCGATTGCGGCCGAAGCGGTCGTCATGGCGGTAGCGGAAGTCGCTGAAGGTATACGCCTGGCGCAGCGAGAGCCGACCTTCGCTGCCCCGCCAGAGGGTGCTGTCCAGTCCTGCCTCGATGCCACGGTGCACGGTGGGGCTGGCGTTGTTCTCGGCCACGAACAGGTTCGGCACCGGCACCACTTCCACGCTGAGCAGTTCATGCCGCACCTGCGCGTAGTAGCCGGTCAGTTCCCAGGTGCCCAGCGCACTGTCGCCGCGCGCGCCGAGCTCCAGCGTGGTGGCGGTCTGGTTCCGCAGGTCCACCGGCGCGCGCTGGCGGCCGCTGCTGGCGCCGTTGCCGGGGGCGAAGTAGCGGTTCGAGCCCCAGATCATCGACCACGGATGCGCCGGTTCCACCGAGCGGCTCAGGTTGCCGAACCACTGCGTGGCTGCCGTCTGCTGCCAGGTGAACCCCAGCCGCGGCGCGTAATCCCACTCGCTGCCCGACAGCCGCTCCGGCGTCGACGGCCAGGTCACCTGCACGTCCTTGCGGGTGTTGATCAGCGCCAGCCCGGTCTGCAGGCGCAGGGTATCGCTGAGTGCCAGGTCGTTGCCGAGGTGCAGTGAGGCGTTGGTGCCGTGGTGGGAGAAATCGCGGGTATGCGTGCCGGCCGGGAAGCCGTTGCTGGGGTAGCGCAGGGTTTCGCGTACGTCCGCATCCAGGTCATGGGTGACCCGCAGCCCGAGCGTGGTCGCGCTCTCGCGGCCGAACAGGGTGTGCTGGCGGCGGTAATCGAGCGTCGCGTTGAGGTTGGTGTAGTCGAGCTGCTGGCGGTACAGGCTCTCGTTCAAGTCCATCGGGTAGTGGTGGTACACCAGTCCGGCCTGCAGCGACGACGCATCGTCGATCTGCAGCGTGGTCATGTTGCCCAGCCAGGTGCTGCCCGGCTGCGGCCGGCGCGCGTCGATGGCCAGGTTGGCCGGATTGGCCGCGCGCGGATCATTGCGGATCTGCGCGGGGGTCAGACGCCCGGGAGTTTCATGGTTGGTTTCGCGATAGCGCAGGAAGAAGCGGGTTTCCAACTGGGGGCTGATCTGCCAGCCGACGTTGGCCATCGCGCCCTTGCCGTCGCCGGCGGCATGCTGCTGGTAGCCGCCGTACTCGGTGTCGGTGTAGTTGAGGTAATAGTCGACCGCGCCGGACACGCCGCCATAGCCCACGCTGCGCTTCTGGTAGCCACGGCTGCCGGCTTCGTACTGCAGTTCCAGCCCGGCGGCATCGCGCCCGCTGCGACTGACGTAGTTGATCGCACCGCCCAGCGCGAGCGCACCGCGTTCGAAGCCATTGGCACCGCGCAGGACTTCGGCCCGGCCCAGCCACAGCGGCTCCAGCAGTTCATAGGGCGTACCGCCCGGGCCGGTGAGCGGCAGGCCGTCGAGCGAAACCGATATGCCCGACGCATGCGCGCCCGGGCCGCGATTGATGCCCGAACCGCGGATGGACACCTTGGCACCTTCGTTGCCGGGCGACTGCGCGCTGACGCCCGGCTGGTAGGCGAGTACATCGGCGGTGCCGGCCAGGCGGCCATCGGCACGGGTCAGGTCGACCACATTACCGGCGCCGGGAACGCGCTTGAGTGCGGCGCGGGCCTCCTCGGTGGCGGTGGCGGCGGTGACATTGACCGCGTCGAGGGTGGTGGGTCTGTCGGCCGGGGCGGCGTGGGCGTGGGTGGCGAGGACGGCAGAAAGCGCCAGGGTCAACGCGGACAGGGCAGGGCGGTGCAGCGACAGGAGAAGGGGCATGCGTCTGGGATCAATGCGGGATAGGGCAGACGGTAGCGAGGCGGATGCCTGTAAACCGAGCAGTGGCCGCGAAAGTTAACAGGTTGCCCGCATTCCGTCACCCGCCGGCCGCGTATGGCGGCGCGATGACCGGTAGCGCCGGCCGTTGGCCGGCCCAGACAGTGCGTGGTC
>NZ_CAUQPH010000069.1:0-17634 GCF_963519925.1 uncultured Stenotrophomonas sp.
TCCTTCGCCCAGGTCACCAACCCGCCGCTGGATTCGATCCGGGAGCAGCTGGTCACCTCCCTGGGCACCAGCATCGGCCCCGTCGGCAACCTGCTGCGCAACGGCTACGTCCCGGCCCACCACCTGGAGCTGCCGTTCCCGGTGCTGGACAACGACGAGCTGGACAAGATCGTGCACCTGGAGGACGAGGACGGGATGTCCACGGCCCTGAAGGTGCGCGGCCTCTACGATCCGGCCGGCGGCGCCGCCGCGCTCGGCAATGCGTTGGCCGCGGTCGGTGACGGGCAGGGTGCTGCATTGGCGACCGCCATCGGCAGCCGCGCGGTGGTCGACCTGCTGGCCGATCTCGGCGCGATGGATGCCGCGGCATCGACGGTTCCGGCTGCCGCGCAGCTGGATCGACGCCACGGCGTGCTGGCCTTCGCGCTCGACCTGCCGGGCACCGTCGCCGCGCTGTACCTGCCGATCGGGCTGTGCGACACCCTCGCACCGCCGGCACCGACCGCTGCGCCACTTCGGCTGGCATCGCGCCGTGACGCCGTGCTGGCGTCCACCACCCGGCTTACCGCCACGCTGGAGCTGGGTGATGCGTCGCTGGATGCGGCCACCGGCCTGCGTGCCGGCGAGATCCTCGGCGGCAGCCGCATCGCCGATGCCGTCGTGCATGTGCGCGACGCCGCCGGCAACACCGTTTTCACCGCCCACCTGCAGTCCTCGGACGGCCGCAAGGCGCTCGTCTGCACCCACGTTGAACACCAGCCAGGAAGAACATGATGGAACGTAGCTCGGTATTGGAAGCAGTCCGCCCGGATGTGGCGCCGACCGACCGGACAGTGCCGGTCGACCGCAGCCTGGCCATGATTCGTCATGTCCAGGTAGCGCTGAGCGCGCAGATCGGCACCGTGGAGATGTCCGTCGACAGCCTGTTCGGGCTGAAGCCGGGCGATGAAGTGGTGCTCAACGAAGCGCTGGAAGCACCGGTGACGCTGCTGCTGAACGGCAAGGCAGTGGCGCGCGCGGAACTGGTGGCGATCGAAGACCACTTCGGCGTGCGGATCCTGGAGATCGCATGACCGCAGTGTGGGTGACCGTGCTCGCTGCTGCGCGCCCGATTCCGTTCAAGAGCGAGGACGGCGGAGCTACCGCGTCGCTGGCGGTCCCGCTGCTGGTGGCGCTGTTGCTGCTCGGGCTGGCGGTGGCTGGCCTGTGGCTTGCACGCCAGAAGGGCTGGCTGCGGCGCTGGTCGGCGGCCGCACCCGTGGTCGGCGTGCCGGTAGCGGGCCTGGAAGTGGAGCAGGTGCTCCGGCTGAGTCCACGCACGCGGCTGTACCGGGTGCGCGATGGGCAACAACGTTTCGTGGTGCTGGAATCCACGGCGCACGCCAGCGTGGTGGCGCTGCCGCCGGTCGACGCCGCGGGAGGCCCCCATGCTGCGTGAGCGCAGGGTGTATCTGCCGTTGCTTGGCGTCGGTCTGATGCTGCTGGCGCTGCCCGCGCTGGCCGGCCCCACCGAAGATGCGGTGGCGGCGGCGTTGAAACAGGACTATTCGCCGGCCCTGCGCAACTTCGTGATCCTCACGATGCTGTCGCTGATTCCAGTGATGATGATCGGGATGACTGCGTTCACCCGCATCATCATCGTGCTGGCCCTGCTGCGGCATGCGCTGGGCATCCCGCAGACACCGCCCAACAGCGTGCTGATCACGCTGGCGATCTGCATGACCTACTTCACCATGTCGCCGGTGCTGGATCGGGTGAACCATGATGCCATCGCGCCTTACATGAGCGAGCAGATCACCGCGCAGCAGGCGATCGAGCTGGGCGGGAAACCGCTGCGGGAGTTCATGGTGTCGCAGACCCGTGAATCGGATCTGCGCGCGGTGATCGAGATGGCCAAGGCCCCGCAACCCAGGACCATGGAGGAGATCCGCTTCGGACACCTGGTCACCGCCTTCCTGCTCAGCGAGCTGAAGACCGCGTTCCAGATTGGTTTCGTGATCTTCCTGCCGTTCGTATTGATCGACCTGGTGGTGGCGGCGGCGCTGATGGCGCTGGGCATGATCATGCTGCCGCCCACCACGATCAGCCTGCCGTTGAAGATCCTGTTGTTCATCCTGATCGATGGGTGGGTGCTGCTGTCCAAGGCATTGTTGGGCAGCTATTGGAACTGACATGGAGGCCGTCGACACCAGGGAAGGTGAGGATGCACTCTGGCAGCAACTTCGGCAGCATCGTGCCACCGCGGCGCGCGATGCCCTGTACCTACGCTACACGCCCTGGGCGTCGGCGCTGGCGCGGCGCGTGCACCGGCGCTTCCCGCGGCTGATGGCCGACCGCGACGACTTCGTGCAGAACGCGAACATCGGACTACTCGAGGCCATCGACCGCTATGACCCCGCCCGCGGCATCGCCTTCCAGGCCTACGCGATGGCCCGGGTGCGCGGCTCGGTGTTCAACGGCCTGCGCGCCATTCTCGGCGGGCAGGCCAGCGAACGTTACCAGGAGCGCCTGGAAACGCTGCAGGAACCGGCGGAAGACCCGTTCGACGCGCTGGTGGGCACCATCGTCGGGCTGGGCATCGGCTACATGCTGGACGATGTGGCCAGCAGCGCGGCCGCGGACATGCAGGACGGGCTACGTTACGCGGAAGACCGCGAGATCGCCACGCGGCTGACGCTGGCGCTGGACACCCTGCCGCCACGGCACCGGCTGATCGTGGTGCGGCACTACTTCGAGTTCACCCCGTTCATCGACCTGGCCACGGAATGGGGCGTCAGCAAGGGGCGCATCTCCCAGTTGCACCGTGCCGCCCTGGAGGGACTCAAGGCCGCGCTGGCGCAACGCTGAAAGGCGCGCGATTCGGACGGGGAGCATCTTGACGCCATCTTGGCATCGTCCGAGGATACTTCCAGGCGTGTCCAGCTGGAGACCGGTCATGAGCGGCGCATCCCAGAAAACCTCCTCGTCCCCGCACGTGCTGCGGTTTGAAACGCTGTCGCTGGATCCCGGTGAACTGGCCGTGGTGATCGAGCTGGAGCAGCCACCTTCGGCCAACTGGGTCAAGGCCCTGGAGCGCGAGCTCGGGCAGAGTGACGGGCTTGAATACGCGTTCGCGCGATGCGATGGGCGTTTTGTCTACATCGTGGGGCTGGAGCCCGGCCTGCGTGGCACGCTGCAGCGGGTCAGCCGGGTGCTGCAGGCCGTGCAGGGCGGGGGTTCCCCCAGGAAATCCGAGCAGGTCAGCACCCACGCCGTGCATGCGTGAGGCACGGCGCGGGCGTCAGGCGCTCCCGGGACGCTCCCGACGGCGGCGCTCATACAGTTTCATGTCGGCACGGTTGATGGTGTCGGCCACGGTCTCGCTAGGACGGTTGATCGCGCAGCCACCGGAGAACCGCACCGGTGCCAGGTGCGCCCGCTGCTGATACTCGGCTTCCAGGCCCTGCAACCTGCCCAGCGTTGCCCCCGGCACGAACACCAGGAACTCATCGCCGCCCAGGCGGACCACCACCTCGTCCTGCTGCAGCGGCGCGGACAGGAAGGCCACGAACTCGACCAGCACCGCGTCGCCATGGGCGTGGCCCCGGGTGTCGTTGATCTCCTTGAAGTGGTCCAGGTCGAAGACCAGGCAGCCCCAGGCGTCGAGCTGCTTGCTGGCAAGTTCGGCCAGGTAGCGGCGATTGAACGAGCGGGTGAGCGGATCGCGGATGGCCATCTCCAGCAGCTGCCGCTCCTGCAGGTGCTGGGTGGTGATGTCCTGGGCGTGGCCGAGGACGTAGGGCGGGTCGGCCTCCGTATCCAGCACGTTGTGGTAGGCCCAGTAGCGGCGTGAGCCGTCTTCGGCGACCAGCTCCATCAGGCCCGAATCGCTCTGGTTCTCCATGATGCGCTCCAGGTAATACTGCAGGTACTCCAGCCGCTCCAAGGGCATGATCTCGGCCAGCGTGCGACCGATCAGCTCCGCTTCGGGACGCCCCAGCGACAGCGAGGCGGCCGGGTTGACCGAGGTGATCGTGCCGTCGAGGGTGTGCGTGCAGATCAGCCCCAGGCTGTGCTGGAACAGGCGCCGGTATCGGGCTTCGCTGTGGGCCAGGGCGTCGGTGGCCGTGCGCTGTTCGGTCACGTCCTGGATCGCACCCACCAGCCGGGCGCCGGTGGCGTCCTCCACGCGCTGGCCGACGATGTGCACCCAGCTGCGATCGCCTGTGGCCTTGAGCGCGCGCACGGTCAGGTCGATCGGGGTGCCGTCGGCGGCGCAGGCGGCAATGGCGTCCTGGAGCTGCTCGCGGCTGCTGTCCGGGTAGAACGACAGCGCTGCGGCCAGGTTGGGGTCGAAGTCCTCGGCCACGCCGTGGATCAGGCGCGTTTCGCGGGTCCAGTCCAGGGTATTGCTGTCCAGGGCGAGCTCCCAGCCGCCGACTTTGGCCAGGGTGTTGGTGCGCTCCAGGAACGCCTGGCTGCGTTGCAGCTGGCGATGCAGCCGGTTGCTCTCGGCGATGCGGTTGAGCAGGCTGGCGCGTTGTTCCATGCCGATGGCTGCCACGCGTGCCAGCCACGCCAGCGCTTCGCGCTGGGCAGCGGTCGCGTGGCCGGGTTCGGGGTTGAGCAGGCACAACGTGCCGATCCGGCTGCCGCCTTCCAGCCGGATCGGCGCGCCCAGGTAGTGGCGGACGTAAGGCGGGCCTTGCACAATGGGGTTGTCGGCGAAGCGCGGATCTTCGCGCGCGTCTTCCACCTCCAGCACCATGTCGGACTGGATGGCCCAGGTGCAGAACGAAATGTCGCGGGCGGTCTCCGACGCCGCCTCCAGCCCGATGTGCGCCTTGAACCATTGGCGCTCGCCATCGATGAGCGAAATCATCGCCACCGGCATGCCGGTCATGGCGTAGGCAGCGTGGGTCAGGGCGTCAAAGAACGGCTCGGGGTCCGAATCCAGGATCCGCAAGGAATCCAGTGCTGCCTGGCGTGCGCTTTCGGTCATCCGGTGCCTCCACAACGTGTTTCGGCACGACCCTCCGTCGTGCCTGCGGCCATCCTAGGCAGCTGGGATGCAGCAGTTGGTGAAAGCAGGTGATACGCGACATTAACGTAATGTTATAGTGTCACATTCCAAGTCATCCACACGACATGAAGAACCACGCCCTCGTTGCCGCCGTCGCTGCCGTCCTGTTTGCCCCCGACTCCCGCGCCCAGTCGTCCGATTCCGCCCTTACCCTGGGCAAGGTCGACGTGCACCAGCACACCGAGGGCCAGCTCACTGCCCACCAGGTGCTGACCTCGGTGGACGTGCTCGGCGCCGACCAGATCGAAGACAAGAACGTGTCGCACAGCTGGGAGCTTCTCGGGCAGATGCCAGGCATCCAGTTGACCGAGACCCGGCAGGGCGCGGAGTCCGGCAAGGTCAGCTTCCGGGCGTTCAACGGCGAGGGCTATCTCAATGCGATCAAGACCCTGATCGATGGCATCCCCAGCAACGTCAACAGCGGGAACCAGCGCTTCATCGACATGCTGTTCCCGCTGGAAATCAGCTACATCGAAGTGGTGCGCGGCACCAACGATCCGCGCTACGGCCTGCACAACATCGGCGGCAACGTGAACTTCGGCACGCGCCAGGGCGGAAACTACACCGATGCGCGGCTGGGCTATGGCAGCTACAACACCCGTGACGCGCAGCTGGCCATCGGCCGCGAAACCAACGGCGTTGCCCAGAACTACTTCGTCGGCACGCAGGCGTCGGACGGCTACCGCGACCATGACGCCTCGCGGAAGTATGCAGTGGGTGGCAAATGGTTCTACGGCAGCCTGGATGACGGCATGCGCATCGGCCTCACCGCGCGCGCCTACCACCACGAAGCCGACGAACCGGGCTTCATGACCGCTGAAGAACTGCGCACCGACCGCCGTGGCTCACAGCTGCGCAACGCCAACGACGGCGACGACCGCGACATGCGCCAAATCGGCGTGCACATGGACCTGAAGCTGGCGGACAGCCTCTATCTGGGCAGCAAGCTGTACTACAACCGCTACGAAGACGACCGCCGGGTGACCTTCAGCGACCTGCCCATCGGCAATGCCCCGCGCCAGCGCCGGGTGTGGGATGAGAAACAGACCGGCATGCTGGCCACGCTCACCTGGCAACCGGCCAGCTCGCTGACGCTGGAAGGTGGCCTCAACGTGGAACGGCAGGACAACGGCTACCTCCGCGAGCGGTTCACCTATGCCGAGCCGACCGATTTCTCGGCGCCGCCGGCGCGCGTGCAGAACGATGACCGCCACACCTTCGACAACTACGGCGCCTATGTGCAGGCGATTTACCAGCCCGTCGAGGCACTGGAGATCGTGCCGGCCTACCGCGTGGATCGCTTCGACGGGAATACCCGGTTGCCCGGCGGCGTCACCGGCCCGCTGCAGCGGTACGGCAGCATCGGGCAACCGAAGCTCAGCGTGGTGTACGCCTTCACCGACAGCACCAATCTATATGCCAACTGGGGCCGCACGTTCCAGGTGCTGACCGGCTCGACCGCGCCGGCGTACCTCACGCCGGGGCAGGGGCCGATGCACCCGTCCACCAATACCGGGATGGAGCTGGGCATGAAGTTCAGCCCATTCGCCGGTGGGCAGGCGCGCATCGCCGTGTGGCAGCAGGATGCGGCCAATGAGATTTCCAACATGCCGGCGACGGGAACCACCGTCACACTCGGCAAGACCCGGCGGCGCGGCGTGGATGCGCAGGTCAGCGCGCAGCTGGGCGACAAGTGGACGGTGTGGGCCTCGCACGCCTACCAGGAGGCGAAGATCGAGCGCGACTTCCGTGACGCGAGCCTCTCGCTGGAAGGACGCGAGGTGGCCGCTACGCCGCGTTACATCAGCAACGTCGGGCTGGACTATCAGGCCACCGAAGCCCTGCAGCTGGGGTTGCAGGGCAGGGCGCAGGGCGACTACTACCTGGAAGAGCGCAACGTGGCCGGCAAGTACGGTGGATTCGCGGTGCTGGACCTCAGCGCCCGCTACCAGTTCAATCCTCGCTGGAGTGTGGACGTGCAGGTGAAGAACGCAACCGACCGCCAGTACGAATACGCGTGGTACGACAGCTTCTTCTGGGAACAACCGCAGCCGATGTTCTCACCGGCTGCGGGGCGTGGGTTTTACCTCGGTCTCAACATGAAGCTGTGATTGCGAGAAGTAGTGTGGTTCGCAAGGGGCAGGCATTCCGAGGGACACGCCATGCGTGTCCCACGGAACCCATACCGAAACCAGGACGCGCCACGCGCGCCCCAGCTATCATCAGAACCGCGCCGTGGCCCCTACGAAGAACGTACGCGCACCACCGTCATAGTTGTTCCCTTCATCGATGGTCGACACATCGCCGGCATTCAACACGCCGGCGCGCAGGGTCAGGTTCTCGTTGACGTCGAAACCGGTCACCAGGTCCCACGTCGTGTACGCCTTGGCGAAGGTCGCGCTGGTGCTGGAGACCAGCTGCTCGCCGATGTGCTGCGCGCTCAGGTTGAGCGACCAGACCTCGGTCACCTGCCAGTCCAGCGAGGTGTTGGCGGTGATCTTCGGCACCACCAGCAGGTTCGCCCCGGTGGTGCGGTTCTTCGATTCCAGCATGCGCGTGGCGTTGGTGGTCCAGCTCAGGCGCTCGTGCAGGGGCACGGTGACGCTGGCCTCCACGCCGCGGGTGCGCGCCTCCTGGATGTTCTGCGCCACCGTCCACCAGAAACCGTTGACGAAGCTGCTGTCGTAGCCGGGCAGGTCGCGCAGCGGCACCTGTTCGATCTTGTCGTCGAAGTCGGTCAGGAAGTAAGTCGCCGAGGCCGACCAGCCGCCGCGGTCGAAGCCGACGCCCAGCTCGTAGTTGGTGCTGGTTTCCGGCTCGAGGTTGGGATTGCCGGCCATGTAGCAGCCGGTGGTGCCATCGGCACTGACCGAGCGGTTGGTCCAGCCTTCCACGGTGAGGCTGCGGCAGCCATTGCCGCCCGACTGCGTGGCCGCACCGGCGCTGCCTTGTTTCAGGTTCGGCGCCCGGAAGCCCTGCGACACGCCGCCACGCACGGTCCAGGCGTCCGACGGGTGCCACACGCCGTAGATGCGCGGGCTCAGGTTGTCGTCGTAGTTCTCGGTGTTGTCCCAGCGCAGGCCCAGGGTCAGCGTGAAGCGCTCATGCAGGGTGATGTGGTCTTCGGCGAACAGCGCCCACGAATCGGCTTCGTTGGTCGGGCTGATCCGGCCGCTGCCGCTCCAGGTTACCGGCACCGTGCCGATGGTGTCGGTGTTCTGCAGCTCCTCGCGCTTCCACTGGCCACCCACGTTCAAGCGGTGCTCGAAGCCAAGGTGGAAGCCGGTGGCGAAGGCGGTATCGAACACGGTCTCCTTGGCGTGGTTGCCCACCTGGCTGCCCTTGTCCTCGTAATCGTTCTGGGTCACGGTGGACTTGGAGGTGCTGGCATCGCCATAGCGGCCGTCATGGGTGACCACGTAGCCGGAGTGCACCAGCTTGGACAGGCCCCATGCGCCGACATCGCCACCACCGCGGTTGCGCTGCGTGCCATGGGTGGCCTCGAAGCCCAGCGTGTGGTCGCCGTTGATGGCCCAGTTGAGCAGCGCGTTCGCATTCTCGGCCTTGGTACCCGGTGTCTGGCCGCGGCCACGGTCGGATTCGCGATCGGTGACGTTGGCACCGACGCGCAGGCCCAGGCTGTCGGTGAGCGGGCCGCTGAACAGCCCGCCCATCTGGGTGGTGTTGCCGCGCGTGGACGAGTCCGGCTTGCTGTAGTTGTAGGTCACCGAGCCGCCCCATTCGGGCGCGATTTTGCGGGTGATGATGTTGATCACCCCGCCCATGGCGTCGGAGCCGTACAGGGACGACATCGGCCCGCGCACCACTTCGATGCGTTCGATCATGTCCGGCGACAGCCAGTTCAGATCCTGCGGGCCCAGGTCATCGCGGTAGTTCACGCCGGACGAATTGCCCTGGCGGCGACCGTCGATGAGGATCAGCGTGTACTGCTCCGGCAGCCCACGCAGGCGGATCTTCGACTGCGCGCCGGAGAGGGCGTAGCCACCGGTCACGCCCGGCACGGTGCTGAGCAGCTGGCCGATGCTGGAGACCGGCTTGCGCTCGATGTCCTGGCGGGTGATCACGCTGATGCTGGCCGGCGCGTCCTTGATCCATTGCTGGGCGCCGGTGGCGGTGACTACTACGGTGTCGAAGTCCTTGGCATCGGCGGCGGCTTCGCCGTTGGCGCGGGCCTGTGCGGACAGGGCCAAGGCGATGGCCGCAGTCAGTGCGGCCAGGGAATGGGCAAGCGTGGGGGGTGCAACGCGCATCGAGCAAACTCCTGGAAAAGAGGGTCCGCTGGCGATGGCTGGGACGTCCGTGTGGTGATTCTGAAATCGTTCACAATGCTATCACGAATCATTCGCATGTGACACATTCGGACACGTACCGGTAGCGCCGGCCGTTGGCCGGCCTGCGGTGGATTTGCATCGGGCGATGAAGGTCCGCGAGGGCCGGCCAACGGCCGGCGCTACCGCGATTGATGACGACCTCACCAGTCGGTGGGGGCGTAATCCTTGAGGAACTGGCCCCACACGTGGTTGCCGGTGTTCGCGCCGTGGATGATCGGGTCGACGATGCGCGCGGCACCATCGACGATGTCCAGCGGCGGATGGAAGCGCTCTTCGGCGACCTTGCGCGCTGCGATCTCCGACGGATCTTCGTCGGTCACCCAGCCGGTATCCACGGAATTCATGTGGATGCCGTCGTTCTGGTAATCGGCCGCCGAGGTACGCGTCATCATGTTCAACGCGGCCTTGGCCATGTTGGTGTGCGGGTGGCGGGTGGTCTTGAAGTTGCGGTAGAACTGCCCCTCCATCGCCGACACATTCACGATGTGCTTGTCGCGCTCGGGCGTGCGCAGCATCAGCGGCTTCAACCGCGCATTGATGATGAACGGTGCGATGGCGTTGACCAGCTGCGTCTCCAGCAGCTCCACCGACGACACTTCGGCCATCAGCAGGCGCCAAGAGTTGCGCCCACGCAGGTCCACCTGCTGCAGGTCCTGGTCCAGCCGGCCTTCCGGGAACAGGTGCTGCTGGCCCAGCAGCTCATCGGCCAGCAGCGGCACCTGCGACAGCTCGGCGGCGCGGGTAAGGCCATCGGCGCCGACCAGGCCGTCCTGCAGCGCCGGTACCGCCGCGTCCGAACCCAGCGCCAGCATCTCCGGGCTGCGCAGGCCTTCATACTGGCCCACCAGCTTGCGGATCGCCTCCGGCACCTCGTGCAGCGCGGCGGTTTCGCCGGCCATCATGTGCGCATAGAACTGCGGCGGACGGCGAACGGTCTGGCAGGCATTGTTGATGATGAAATCCAGCCGCGTGCGCGTGGCCAGCAGCTCATTGCAGAACGCTTCCACGCTGGGCGTGTGGCGCAGGTCCAGCCCGTACACCTGCAGGCGGTGGCCCCATTCGGCGAAGTCCGGCTCTTCGGCATAGCGGGCCGCCGAATCGCGCGGGAAGCGCGTGGTCACGATCAACTCGGCGCCGGCGCGCAGCAGCTTCAGGCCGGCCTGGTAGCCGATCTTGACCCGGCCGCCGGTCAGCAGCGCCACGCGGCCACGCAGGTCGGCGGTTTCGGTGCGCTTGAGGAAGTTCAGATCGGCACACGCGGTGCACATCTGGTCGTAGAAATGGTGCAGCAGGGTGAACTTCTGCTTGCACACGTAACAGTGCCGCACCTCTTCCGAATGCACCGGTTCGGGCGTGGCAGCGTCGCCCTCGCCATTGCGCGCATCGTGCAGGCCGGCGGCGTGTGGCGGGAAGTAGTTCGGGGTGCTGAATACCGGCTTGCGGCGCAGGGTGCGGATGCCGGTCTGGTCCAGCAGCGCCTCGGCCTTGCGCACCTTTTCCTGCTGCAGCCGTACCTTGGCCTGCTGCTTCAGCTTCTGCCGCCGTTCCTTCGGCTCAGGGTGGTAGACCCTGGCAACGACCTGGTGGAAACGCACGCGCTCATCTTCCGGCAGCGTGTCCAGCATGGCGCGGTCGGCCTCGATCGCCTCCAGCAGGTCCAGCGCGGCGCGCAGGCGGTCGGTCAGGGGCAGCTCGTCCTGGGGCAGGGCGTCGGCGGGAGCAGAAGCGATGGCGTTCACGTTGGATCCGGAGGTAACGGCGGGAGGGCGGTCGGCAGGGCCGTCAACCGCAGGGGAGCGGCCCCTGCCGTTGCAGGGCAGGGGCGCTCGGAGGGCCGCTATTCTCCCCGATCCGGGGGTTTCGTGCAGGAACGGCCTGAACCGCCGGGTTATTCCGCGTCTTCGCCGCCCCGGGCCGCGGTCGGGTCGTGCGCGTCCTTGGCGGCCTTGGCCTCGTCCTGCAGGTGCTGGCGCACCTTCTTCGCCTGGTCGGCAGTGACCGCACCGGCCCGGTTGCCGAAGTCCTGGCGGATGAACGTGGCCAGCTGGGCGATCTCCTTGTCCGACAGGCGTTCGGCGAAGCCGGGCATGCCCAGGTTGGAGGGACGCTGCGCGGTGGAGGGCAGTTCGCTGCCGGCCAGCAGCAGGCGGATCACCGAGGTCGGGTCGTCGGCCAGCACGGTGGGGTTGCCTGCGATGGCCGGGAATACGTCCGTGTAACCCTTGGCATCGGTGCGATGGCAGGCCGCGCAGTTGTCGACGAACAGTTCGGCGCCGCGGCTGTCGTTGATGCCGGTCTGCAGTTTGCGCGCCGTGGCATCGCTGGCGGCGTACGTGGAAGGATCATGCGGGCTGGCCGGCAGCTGCTTCAGATACACCGCGATCGCCTTCAGATCCTCGTCGGTGAGCTTCTGCGTGCTGTGGGTGACCACGTCGGCCATCGGCGAGCCCACCACCGCGCTGTGCGCGTTGCGGGCGGTGCGCAGGGTGTCGACGATGTCCTGCTCCGACCAGCGGCCCAGTCCGTCGGCCGCGTTGCCGCGCAGGTTGACCGCGTTCCAGCCGTCGATCACCTGGCCGCCGGACAGGTACGCCGGGCTGGATTCGTCCAGCGCCTTCTCCTGCAGGGCCAGGCCGCGCGGGGTGTGGCAACTGCCGCAGTGGCCGAGGCCCTGCACCAGGTAGGCGCCGCGTGCCAGCTGCGGATCGCTGTACTTGCCGGGATCGAACGCCACCGCCTCCGCCTCGGGCGCGAAGGTCTTGCGCCAGATCGCCAGCGGCCAGCGCATCGACAGCGGCCAGGTGATGTCCACGGCCCGGTTGTCCTGCCGCACCGGTGCGATGTCGCCGTGCAGGAAGTACGCGTGCAGGGCGCGCACGTCGTCGTCGCTGATCCGGGCGTAGGACGGGTAGGGCATCGCCGGGTACAGCGTGCGGCCGTCGGGGGCGATACCGTGGCGGACCGCACGGTCGAAGTCGTCCAGCGAATATGCGCCGATCCCGGTGTCCTTGTCCGGGGTGATGTTGGTGCTGTAGATGTTGCCGAGCGGCGATGCCACCGGCAGCCCACCGGCGAACGGCTTGCCGCCCGGCTTGGTATGGCAGGCGGTGCAGTCGCCGGCCGCCGCCAGGTAGCGGCCGCGTTCGATCAGCGCCGCATCGGCCGCGGGCCCATCGGCCAGCACGCGGGTTCTGGTGGGAATGAAAGCATAGGCCAGGGCCGCAAGCAGGACCACCAGGCCGATGACCACGATGCAGAGGAGAAGCTTTTTCATGCGCGCCTCCTCAAGCCTGGACCAGGGGGCCCGGATCGGGCAGGTACTTCTCGCGGATGGCCTTGGCCGCCCAGTACGCCAGCCCGCCGACCAGCCCGGTCGGGTTGTAGCCGTTGTTCTGCGGGAAGGCGTTGGCGCCGATCACGAACACATTCGACACGTCCCAGCTCTGCAGGTAGCGGTTCAGCGCCGAGGTCTTCGGGTCCGCGCCCATGATCGCGCCGCCGCAGGTGTGCGTGCTCTGGTACTTGGTGATGTTGTAGTGCTCCCCATCCTTCTTGGCGTCGCCGCTCATCGACAGCGGATTGAGCGTGCGGCTCATCTGCATGGCCTGGTCGACGAAGAACTGCGAGGCCTTGATCTCGTTCGGGTGCCAGTCGAAGGTCATGCGCAGCAGCGGGCGGCCGAAGGAGTCCTTGTAGTTGGGGTCCAGGCTCAGGTAGTGCTGGCGATAGGACATGCACGCACCCTGCACCTCGTAATAGAAGTTGTGGCGGAAGTTGTCGGCCGCCGCCTTTTTCCATGCCGCGCCCCAGCTCGGGGTGCCCGAGGGTACGTTGATGCCGCGCACCGGGCCGGCGCCGGGCTGCCGCGCCCACACCAGGCCGCCGCCGACGAAGCCGGCCTTGGCGTTGTCCAGCTGGTTGCCGTTGAGGTCGTCCATGGTGGTGCCGGCGCCACCGATGCCGATGAAGCCGTTGGCCTGCACGTCCTTGTCGAAGAACAGCACCACCCGGTTGAGGTTCTGGTAGGAGTAATTGCGGCCCACGGTGCCGGTGTTGGTCTGCGGGTCGTAGGCTTCGCCGATGCCGGAGACCAGCATCAGGTGCACGTTGTACAGCTGGAACGCGCACAGCAGCACCATGTCCGCCGGCTGCTCCACTTCACGGCCCTGTGCATCCAGGTAGGTCACCCCGGTGGCCTTGCTGTTGCTGCTGTCCAGGTTCACCTTGAGCACCTGCGAATGGGTGCGCAGCTCGAACTTCGGCCGCTGGCGCAGCACCGGCAGGATGCAGGCGTTCGGGCTGGCCTTGGAGTAGTTCAGGCAGCCGTAGTCGCTGCAGAAACCGCAGGCGTTGCACGGCCCGAGTTGGCAGCCATAAGGGTTCACATACGGTCCCGAGGCGTTGGACGCCGGAATCGGGTAGGGGTGCCAGCCCATTTCCTTGGCTGCCTTGTAGAACAGCTCGCCGCCGAGATAGTTCGGATTGGGCCCCAACGGGTACTCGCGCGAACGCGAGCCCTCGAACGGGTTGCCACCCTCCTGCACCACGCCGTTGATCACGCCGGCCTTGCCGGACGTGCCGCACACCAGCTCGAACATGTTCAGGTGCGGCTCCAGCTCGGCATAGGTCACCGGGAAATCCTGGATGGTCATGTCCGCGGGGATGAACGCCTTGCCGTAACGCTGCTCCACATTCGTGCGCAGCTGCAGGTCTTCCGGCAACGGCCGGAAATGCGCGCCCGACCAGTGGCTGCCCGCGCCGCCCACGCCGGTGCCGGGCTTGAACGAGCCCATCTGGCGATAGGGCACGGCGGTGTCGGCGATCGAATGCCGGATCGTCACCGTTTCCTGGTTGAGGCTCTGCAGGTACTTGCGGTGTACCGAGCCTTCCAGCTCGTCCACTACCTTGGGGTAGGCGAAGTCGGGCTGGGTATCGCGGTCGCCGCCGCGTTCCAGCGCCACCACGTGCAGGCCGGCGTCGGTGAGTTCCTTGGCCAGGATCGCGCCGGTCCAGCCCATGCCGACGATGACCGCATCGACTTTCGGTTTCGTGATTGCCATAGGTCAGCCCCTCCGCCCGGACAGGTCCACCGGGGGCAGGGGGTAGCCCTTGTCACGCACGCCGATCCAGTCGATATAGTCCGCGCGCATGCCCGGGTAGCCGATCATCTTCCAGGCACCCATGTCCTTGTTGGCGCCGTACTTGGGATCGGCGAAGTAACCGTTCTTCACCTCGCCCAGCAGGTTGGAGAAGAACAGCTTGCTGGAGATCGCGTCCAGTTCCAGCTTGCCGCCCTCGGCTGCCTTCAGCAGGGTTTCCTGCTGTTCGTGGCTGAGCTGGGCGAAGGTCTTGCCGTCGAACTGGCTGCGGCAGTGCGCGTCGAACGCATCGATGCCGACCTTCAGGATGTCACGCAGGGCGAGCTTGCCCTGGTAGCCGAACTCGCTGGGCGCTTCCAGGAAGGGGCCCTGCATGTACCAGATGGCGCCGGCGGCATACGGGGTCTGCATGTGGCGGTCGAGGAACTCGGGCACGCCCGATTCCACCGCGCCCGGGCCGGTGTCGTCGGACGGGATCAGGCGGTCGCAGGCGGCGGTGATGAACGCCCACTCGGCGGTGTTGAAGAATTCGGGGCTGTAGTCCCTGGCCGGCGCTGCAGCCGCAGATCCGCCATCGGCGGTGGTGGCGCTGGGCGCGCAGCCAGGAAGCGCGGCGGCAACCGGAATCAGGGTCAGGCCCTGGAAAAAGCGGCGACGGGTCAACGTCGGCCGGCTCTGGTCCTCGTCTTTCATGGTGATGGCTACCTGTGGGGGGTGGCTGGATGAACCGACTCATTGTGTGAAAGCCGAACCGATTCTGGAATGGCAAACTGGGAAAGGCGCTGTTGCCTGAAAGGAAAGAATCGCGGTGATCGATGACCTGGGCGAACTGCGCACTTTCGACCGCATCGTGTTCGGCGGCAGTCTTTCCGCGGCCGCCCGTGAGCTGGGCGTATCGCTGGCGGTGGTCAGCAAGCGGCTGAGCGCGCTGGAGGCACGGCTGCAGGTGCGCCTGCTCAACCGCAGTACGCGGCGTGCGTCGTTGACCGACGATGGCCTGTTGTTCCATGAACATTGCCGGCGCGTGCTCGATGCGGTGGAAGCGGCCGAATCGGCGCTTGAAGAGCGCCACTCGGCGGTAGCCGGGGTGCTCAAGCTCACCGCGCCCAACGGATTCGGGCGGCGGCACATCGTGCCGGCGGTGCGCAGTTTCCAGCTGGAGCATCCGGGTGTCAGGGTCCACCTTTCGTTGCGTGACGAGCTGGTTGACCTGGTCGGGGAGGGCGTTGAGCTGGCCATCCGCTATGGCGCACTGGATGATTCGCGGCTGATGGCACGGCAGCTGGCGCCCAATCGTCGGATCCTGTGCGCCTCGCCGGAGTATCTGCGCAGGCGTGGGGTGCCGACCTGCATCGAGGACCTGCGCGGACATGACTGCATTGCCTCGGGAAATCCGCCGGTGTCGCAGTGGCTGTTTGCCAGCCCCGACGGCGTCCTGGCCATGTCCATCGAAGCATCTACCGTGTGCGACGACGGCGAGGCCGCGCAGCTGATGGCGCTGCAGGGCGCCGGGATCGCGCGCAAGTCGATCTGGGACGTGGCCGACGACCTGGAAGCAGGCCATCTGGTCGAGGTGCTCCCGCATTTTGCCTTGGCCACCTCTCCGCTCAGTGCGGTGCACGGCTCGGGCAAGCAGGTGGCGCCACGGGTCCGGGTGTTCCTGGACCACCTGCTCGCGCACCTGCGTTCCTCGGTGGCCTGGCGTTACGCCACGCTTCCGGGCACGGACGTGCACCCCGCATAGCCCTCGCTCAGGCAGGGGCATCCGCGACCGTCAGCGCCGGCTTCTGCCAGGTGCGGTCCAGCACCGCCTTGGCCGGACTGTAGTTGCGAAGGATCAGGTAGAACGGTCCTGCCGGGGCTGGCAGCCAGTTGGATTCCCTGCCCTCACCCGGCGAGGCAGCCTGGATGTACAGCGTCAGACCACCGTCGGCGTCGCGCTTGAGCTTGGGCAGCATGGCCGAGTTGATCAGGTAGCGGTCCAGCGGGTTGTCCACCAGCAGCTTGCTCTTGCCGTCGTACAGCGTGACCGACCAGAAGGCGTTGGTGGGCGGCAGCTGGTCCTTGGCAAACCGCAACACGTAGTTGTGCTGGCTGCCATCGGCTGGCGTGCCCTGCGCGTCGACGAAGTAGCTCTGGTAGTCGGCTTCGGACGCCGAATTGCCGTAGATGCCCAGCTTGGCACCGGCAAAGCGATAGAGGTAATTGTCCTTCAGCGCCGCGCGCGTGCCGAACATGTCCGCGCTGGCAACCTTGGCGGTGTTGATTTCAGTAGCAACGAAGCGCTCCAGTTCCTGGTTGGCGTCGGCGATGCCGCCCAACAGGGCTTCCCGGTCGGTGGCAGGAAACGCCGCCTCGTCAAAGGGTTTGCCGGGCTCGACGCCGATGCCGGCGAAGCGTTGGCGAAGCGCGGCTTCGCTGTCCAGGACAGGCGCGAACTGCAGCAGGAAGTTCAGGTAGGAGAAGAAGCCCAGGCCGTTGGCCTTTTCAGCATCGTACGGCGGGAACGTCAGCGGTGCTGCCGCAGGCGGTGCCGGGGTGCCCAGGAACGCGCTGAGCGGTTGGACCTTGTACTGCGCCTGCAGCCGCTTGACGTTGTCCAGGTCCGAGGGCGCCAACAGCTGCGTGCGGAACAGCGCGTACGCCAGCTGGGTCTCGGCACGGAACACCTGGCGCACGCCCTTGGGCGTTTCACCGTTCCAGTCCGGCCCGGCGACCATGAACGCACCGGCCTTGCCCTCGGTCGCCGACCGGTTGATGTAGGCGAAATTGTAGGTGTACAGATCGATCAGCTGCACGGAGAAGTAACGCTTGGCGTCGATCGCCGGCACGCTGATCACCACCGGCTCGGCACGCAGGTCCATCCACAGGAAGGAGTAGGGCGTGTCCGAATTGGGGGTGATGATGGCCGTGTCCTTCGGGGTCGCCACCGTGGCCACGTTGCCGATTTCGTTGAAGCCGGCGTGGAAGTTGGCGCCACCCCGATCCACCGCCTGCTGGTACAGGGTCTTGTAACCCTCCACGAGCGGGAAGCCCCAGATGTAGGCGTCCTTGGCAGTGGCGCGCAACGCGCTGGTGCGCTCGGCGTCGGCAGCGGCGGGCGCGGCAGGCGGGGCCGATG
>NZ_CAUQPH010000070.1:0-17501 GCF_963519925.1 uncultured Stenotrophomonas sp.
CCCGCGACCTCCGGCGTGACAGGCCAGCATTCTAACCAGCTGAACTACCGCTCCGTTTTAATTTTTCAGAGTCAACCAACAGTCGACTAACAGTCGACTCTACAATCGACCATACAACCTTGTTACAGATAACAAGGCCCCCGATCGCTCAGGGGCCTCGTTGAAACTGGCGGAGCGGACGGGACTCGAACCCGCGACCTCCGGCGTGACAGGCCAGCATTCTAACCAGCTGAACTACCGCTCCACATTTCAAACTTTTACTGGCAGTGCCTGGTGGGTGCTGAGGGTTTCGAACCCCCGACCCTCTCCGTGTAAAGGAGACGCTCTACCGCTGAGCTAAGCACCCCAGCAAGCCGCTTAGTTTACGGCATCCTTCAGGGCTTTGCCAGCCTTGAAAGACGGATTCTTCGACGCAGCGATCTTGATGGTGTCGCCGGTCTTCGGGTTGCGGCCGGTACGGGCGGCGCGGTCACGCACCTGGAACGTACCGAAGCCCACCAGGGTCACGGCGTCGCCAGCCTTCAGGGCCTTGGTGACAGCAGCGATGACGGCATCGACGGCGCGAGCCGAATCGGCCTTGGTCAGGTCGGCGACTTCGGCAACGGCGTCGATCAATTCGGTCTTGTTCATTCTGTACAGCTCCTTTGGCGGGAATTCCGCATGTTCGACAGTAAAGCATCCGACCCGCAACGTGGCCGGACGCCAGTGAGTTCTCGGTTCGCACCGATCAACGATCTGCTGACCTGCGAGTGGTGCTTTTATACCAGCGCACCCCTACCCGCGCAAGCTGAAAAGCCAATAACGACGCGGGTTTCGGGCAATTCAACGACGCGCGTCAGTGCTTGACGCGCGTGGTGGAAGGTGCCTTGCTCTTGCCGCGCACTGTGACGCGTTGCCCATCCTTCTTCGGCTTCGGCTGCGTCAGCGGCGTTTCCAGTGCCAGGTCCAGCACCTCTTCGATCCACTTGACCGGAATGATCTTCAGGTCGCGGGTGACGTTGGCCGGAATGTCGGCCAGGTCCTTGCGGTTCTCCTCCGGGATGATCACCGTGGTGATGCCACCGCGCAGCGCGGCCAGCAGCTTTTCCTTCAACCCGCCGATCGCGGTGACGCGGCCGCGCAGGGTGATTTCACCGGTCATCGCCACTTCGGCGCGGATCGGCACCTTGGTCAGCATCGACACCAGCGAGGTCACCATCGCGATGCCGGCACTCGGGCCGTCCTTCGGCGTGGCGCCATCGGGCACGTGCACGTGCACGTCGTGCTTCTGCAGGAACTCAGCATCGATGCCCAGCCGTTCGGCGCGCGAACGCACCACCGACAAGGCTGCCGAGGCCGACTCCTTCATCACGTTGCCGAGCTGGCCGGTCAGGATCAGCGCGCCCTTGCCCGGCACCAGCGTGGATTCGATCTGCAGCAGGTCGCCGCCCACTTCGGTCCAGGCCAGGCCGGTGACCAGGCCGATTTCGTTCTGTTCCTCGGCGCGGCCGAAGTCGAAGCGGCGCACGCCCAGGTACTTCTCCAGGTTCTTGCCGTTCACCACCACCAGCGCCTTCTTCTTCGACGCCGCCTTCTTGCCGGCCTTGGCCGGCTTGGCAGCGGCGACCGGACCGGCCAGCGCGATTTCCTTCACCACCTTGCGGCAGATCTTGGCCACTTCGCGCTCGAGGTTGCGCACGCCCGATTCGCGGGTGTAGTAACGCACCACGTCCTGGATGGCGTCGGCCTCGATCTCCAGTTCCTCCGGCTTAAGGCCGTTGGCCTTGAGCTGCTTGGGCACCAGGTAACGCATGGCGATGTTGAGCTTCTCATCCTCGGTATAGCCGGGGATGCGGATCACCTCCATGCGGTCGAGCAGCGGGCCCGGGATGTTGAGCGAGTTCGAGGTGGCCACGAACATCACTTCGGACAGGTCCAGGTCCACTTCCAGGTAGTGGTCGTTGAAGGCGTTGTTCTGCTCGGGGTCGAGTACTTCCAGCAGCGCCGAGGAAGGATCGCCACGGAAGTCCATCGACATCTTGTCGATCTCGTCGAGCACGAACAGCGCGTTCTTGCTGCCCACCTTGTTGAGGTTCTGCACGATCCGGCCCGGCATGGAACCGACGTAGGTACGGCGATGGCCACGGATCTCGGCCTCGTCGCGCACCCCGCCCAGGCTCATGCGCACGAACTTGCGGTTGGTGGCCTTGGCGATGGACTGGCCGAGCGAGGTCTTGCCCACGCCGGGCGGTCCGACCAGGCACAGGATCGGGCCCTTCATCTGCTTCACCCGCGACTGCACCGCCAGGTATTCCAGGATGCGGTCCTTGACCTTGTCCAGGCCGAAGTGGTCGGCGTCCAGGGTTTCCTGGGCGACCTTGAGGTCCTTGCGGACCTTGGTGCGCTTCTTCCACGGCACGCCCAGCAGCCAGTCGAGGTAGTTGCGCACCACCGCGGCTTCGGCCGACATCGGCGACATCTGCTTGAGCTTGTTGAGTTCGGCCTTGGCCTTGGTTTCCACCGGCTTGGGCATGCCGGCGTCGGCGATCTTGCGAGCCAGCTCTTCCAGCTCGCCGGGCGCGTCGTCGAGGTCGCCCAGCTCCTTCTGGATCGCCTTCATCTGCTCGTTGAGGTAGTACTCGCGCTGGCTCTTTTCCATCTGCGACTTGACCCGGCCGCGGATGCGCTTTTCCATCTGCTGCACGTCGATCTCGCCGTCGACCAGGCCGACCAGCATTTCCAGGCGCTCGCCGATCTGCAGGGTTTCCAGCAGGCGCTGCTTGTCGGCCAGGCGCACGCTGATGTGCGCGGCGATGGTATCGGCCAGGCGCGCGGGTTCATCGATGCCGGCCAGGGTCTGCAGCAGCTCCGGCGGCAGCTTGCGGTTGGTCTTGACGTACTGCTCGAACAGCGACATCAGCGAACGCGCGATGGCTTCGATTTCGCGCGGCTCGCGCGACTCGTCCGATTCGATTTCCGACGCCACGCCCTGCAGCGCGCCGTCGCGCTCGGTCACCTCGGTGACGTTGACCCGCGACAGCCCCTCGACCAGCACCTTGATGGTGCCGTCGGGCAGCTTCAGCAGCTGCAGGACCTGGGCCAGCGTGCCGACCTGGTAAAGGTCGGCGGCGCTGGGGTCGTCGGTCTCGGCCGACTTCTGCGCGAGCAGCAGGATGCGCTTGTCCGCTTCCATCGCCTGCTCCAGCGCGTGCATGGATTTGTCGCGGCCGACGAACAGCGGAATGACCATGTGCGGGAACACCACCACGTCGCGCAGCGGCAGTACCGGCAGGTCGAGAGTCTCAGTTGGGGAACGGGCCATGTGGGCTCCAGTTGAGCAGTGGGGATGGCCTCCGGGCAGCGTCGCCCGGATACAAAAAAGCCGATGGCCCCGTTATGGGGCCATCGGCGTCCAGATGCAAGATGCTCTGAAAAACTTCCATCAATTCAAATGCTTGATGGATTATTCAGCGCCAGCGGCCTTCTGTTCAGGAGCCGGCGGGGTCTGGTAGATCAGGTACGGTTCGGACTTGTGTTCGATCACCGATTCATCCACCACCACCTTGCTGACGTTTTCCGCCGAAGGCAGGTCGTACATGGTGTCCAGCAGCACCGATTCGACGATGGTGCGCAGGCCACGCGCGCCGGTCTTGCGCTTGAGCGCCTTGCGGGCGATCGCCGACAGGGCGTCCGGGCGGAACTCCAGTTCCACGTGCTCCATCTCGAACAGCTTCTTGAACTGCTTGGTGATGGCGTTCTTCGGCTCGGTGAGGATCCTGACCAGGGCGGCCTCGTCCAGCTCTTCCAGGGTCGCCACCACCGGCAGGCGGCCGACGAATTCCGGGATCAGGCCGAACTTGATCAGGTCTTCCGGCTCGACTTCGGCCAGCACCTTGCCCACTTCCTGCTTGCGCTCGGCGCTCTTCACCTTGGCGCCGAAGCCGATGCCGCCGGCGTCGTTGGAGCGGGCCTGGATCACCTTGTCCAGCCCGGCGAACGCGCCGCCGCAGATGAACAGGATGTTCTTGGTGTCCACCTGCAGGAATTCCTGCTGCGGATGCTTGCGCCCGCCCTGCGGCGGCACGCTGGCCACGGTGCCTTCGATCAGCTTCAGCAGGGCCTGCTGCACGCCTTCGCCGGACACGTCGCGGGTGATCGACGGGTTCTCGCTCTTGCGCGAGATCTTGTCGATTTCATCGATGTACACGATGCCCTGCTGCGCCTTCTCGACGTCGTAATCGCACTTCTGCAGCAGCTTCTGGATGATGTTCTCCACGTCCTCGCCCACGTAACCGGCTTCGGTCAGCGTGGTGGCGTCGGCCATGGTGAACGGCACGTTGAGCAGGCGGGCCAGGGTCTCGGCCAGCAGCGTCTTACCCGAACCGGTCGGACCGACCAGCAGGATGTTCGACTTCGCCAGTTCGACTTCGTCGTTCTTCTGGCGGCTCTCGATGCGCTTGTAATGGTTGTACACGGCCACGGCCAGCGTGCGCTTGGCCCGGTTCTGGCCGATCACGTACTGGTCGAGGACTTCGAGGATTTCCTTCGGCTTGGGCAGCGAACTACGCGCCGACTGCGCCTTTTCCTCGAGCTCTTCACGGATGATGTCGTTGCACAGCTCCACGCATTCATCGCAGATGAACACGCTCGGCCCAGCAATCAGCTTGCGCACCTCATGCTGGCTCTTTCCGCAGAAAGAACAGTAGAGGATCTTGCCGGTGTCCGTGGAACGACCTTGGCGGTCTTCGCTCATGCTTCGCTTACCCAGTTACCCCACCCGCTGAACGGGGGTTCGATTCGAGAATAGCACAGGGCCGGGAGGACGCCAGTCCAGCCCGACCCTGCGGAAACAGGCCGGTTTCCCGGCCCGACGGCACCATCAGGCCGGGGTGATCGACTCTTCCGGGCGACGCTCCAGGACCTGGTCGACCAGGCCATAGGCCACCGCGTCGGCCGCGCTCTTGAAGTTGTCGCGCTCGGTGTCGCGCGCGATGGTCTCCAGCGACTGCCCGGTGTGCTTGGCCAGCACCTCGTTCAGGCGCGCACGCAGGGTGAGGATCTCACGCGCGTGGATGTCGATGTCGGTGGCCTGGCCCTGGAAACCGCCCAGCGGCTGGTGGATCATCACCCGCGAATTCGGCAGCGCATAACGCTTGCCGGCCGCGCCGGATGCCAGCAGCAGCGCGCCCATCGAGGCGGCCTGGCCGACGCAGATGGTGCTCACGTCCGGCTTGATGTACTGCATGGTGTCGTAGATCGCCATGCCGGCGGTGACCACGCCACCGGGCGAGTTGATGTAGATGCTGATGTCCTTTTCCGGGTTGTCCGCTTCCAGGAACAGCAGCTGCGCCACCACCACGTTGGCCATGTGATCGTCGATCGGGCCCACGAGGAAGATCAGGCGCTCCTTCAACAGGCGCGAATAGATGTCATAGGCGCGCTCGCCGCGGCTGGTCTGTTCGACCACCATCGGAACCATGTTCAGGGCTTTGGTTTGGTTGTCCATTTCTGAGGCACCTATTTGGGGGAAACCACCCCGCGCCAGCGGCGCGGGGCATGAAACGCCGCCCGCTTACTGGCGGATGGCGTCCTGGAACGACAGCGGCTGCTCGGTGTGCTGGGCGCGCTCGGCGATCCAGTCGATCACCTGCTCTTCCATCACGCGGTTCTGCAGCCCACTCATCAGCTGGGGGTCGTTGCGGTACATCTCAATGACCTGCTCCGGCTCTTCGTAGGTCGAGGCGATGAGGCGCATGGTTTCGTTCAGGCGCTTGGGGTCCAGGCGCAGGTCGTTGCGGCGGGCGACTTCGCCGACCAGCAGGCCGACCAGCACGCGCTTGGCGGCGGCGTCCTTGAAGCCTTCGTGGGCGTCGGCCGGGATCTCGCCCGGGTTGCGGCCGCTGCGGCGGATCTGCTCGACCTGCTGGGCCAGCATGGCGCGGGCTTCGTTGTCGACCAGGCGCGGCGGCATTTCCACCGAGGCATAGGCGGCGATCAACTGCTCGCCGACCTCGCGGCGCAGGCGGTTCATCAGCGCACCCTTCAGTTCACGCTCCAGGTTGGCGCGGATGTCCTTGCGGAACTGTTCCACGTCGCCGCCCTTCACGCCGAAGCTCTTGATGAAGTCCGCATCGACGTCCGGCAGCACCGGCTCGGACACGTCCACCACCTTCACGGTGACCTTGACCTGCTTGCCGGCCAGTGCCGGCACGCGCCAGTCGGCCGGGAATTCGACGTCCAGGGTCTTTTCCTCACCCTTGGACAGGCCGACCAGGCCCTGTTCGATCTGCTCGAACATCATGCCCTGGCCCACCACCACGCTGCCCTTTTCGGTGCCTTCGGCCGGCAGGCGCTCATCGCCGGCTTGCGACCAGGTTTCCAGTGCGACCAGGTCGCCGTCCTGGGCGCCACGGGTGACCGGGCTCCAGCTGCGGCGCTGCTCGCGCAGGTTGGTGATCATCTGGTCGATGTCGGCGTCGTTGATCTCGGCGGTGTGGCGCACCACGGTCAGCTTGCTGACGTCGACGTCGCCGAAGTCCGGGACCAGCTCGACGGTGGCCACGAACGAGAACTCGCCGTCATCACCCTTGTCGATGCGCGGCGCGCCGGCGATGCGCAGCTCGTGCTCGCGGACCGCGGCGTCGAAGGTTTCACGCAGCAGGCCGTCGACGGCTTCGCTGCGGACCTGCTGGCCGAAGCGCTGCTCGATCACCTTGGCCGGCACCTTGCCCGGACGGAAGCCCTTGATGCGCGCGGTGCGGGCGATTTCGCCCAGGCGGCCGCTGATGTGGGTCTGCAGGCGGTCTTCCGGCAGCGAGAAGGTCAGGCGGCGTTCCAGATTGCCGGTGGATTCGATCGAAGCTTGCATGTTGACTCCTGCCGCCGGTGGCACTGCCCCCGGCTCGAATGTTTGATGGATGAAGCGGGTGATGGACGCGTCGGTCGTGGACCCACATCCACGCCGCAGCCCTGTAGTTTCGCCGATAACGGCCAGCGCCGCCAGCACGCGGCGGGAAGCGTCAATCGAGGGCCTGTTCAGGGGGCGCCTCCCACGGCGGGCCCCCGGTGCATGGTGCGAAAGGGGGGACTCGAACCCCCACGCCTTGCGGCACTGGAACCTAAATCCAGGGCGTCTACCAATTCCGCCACTTTCGCGAGGGGCGCAGTATAGCCTTTCCTCACCCGTGACCTGGGGGCTTCGGAGACGTTTCAGCCACGCAGGGCGTGGCTCTACGTCCTGGCGACCCGGCAGACGTTTCAGCCACGCAGGGCGTGGTTCTACGTCCTGGCAACCCGGCAGACGTTTCAGCCACGCAGGGGCGTGGCTCTACGTCCTGGCGACCCAGCAGTAGAGCCACGCCCTGCGTGGCTGCGCCATGCCGGAATCGCAGGCAAGAAAAAAGCCGCCTGGCGAACCAGGCGGCTTCTGTCTTGGTGGGCTGTCAAGGATTCGAACCTTGGACCTATTGATTAAGAGTCAACTGCTCTACCAACTGAGCTAACAGCCCGAAAATCGGGAGGCGAATTATGACGCAATGCCGCACGGGGTTGCAAGCGGTTCCTGCAATTTTCGTTCAGGCGCCCTGTACGCCCGTAGAGCCACGCCCTGCGTGGCTGCTCTTCGTTCGGGGGGCGGCGTGTCGGCGCCATGCCGAATCGCAGGCAAGAAAAAAGCCGCCTGGCGAACCAGGCGGCTTCTGTCTTGGTGGGCTGTGAAGGATTCGAACCTTCGACCTATTGATTAAGAGTCAACTGCTCTACCAACTGAGCTAACAGCCCTGAAAATCCAGGCGCGTAGTCTAACGTCTGCGCCTTTTTTTGCAACCCCGATCCGCTTTCGGCGAACCGGGTTCCTTCAAATCAGTGGGGTGGCTGAGGGGATTCGAACCCCCGACCACCGGAATCACAATCCGGTACTCTAACCAACTGAGCTACAGCCACCACTGAAACCTTGAATTTTTTTGAATCCCCTGGCGTTTGCGCCGATTGGCGCGCCCGACAGGAATCGAACCTGTAACCGCCGGCTTAGAAGGCCGGTGCTCTATCCAGTTGAGCTACGGGCGCTCTGACCGGATTGTCGCATTCCCGTCCCGATTTGAGCAGCGGGACGTGGTCGGGGTAGAGGGATTCGAACCCCCGACATCCTGCTCCCAAAGCAGGCGCGCTACCAGACTGCGCTATACCCCGGTGGTTTTCTTCCCTCGGGGTTCCCCCCGAAAGAGTCGGCTATTGTGGGAAGTGACGAGGGATCTGTCAACGGTTTTCACAGGGTTTTTCACATCCGCTATGCTCGACGCAGTGCCGGATGGACCGGAACCCCACCCCTTCAAGGAGAATGGCAATGCGCAGCGGCAACCCCGCACTTTCCGAGTCGACCTTCCTCGACCTGGCCAGCGGCTCGGTCGTGACCTCGCCCGACCAGGCGATGACCATCAACGGCACCGTCAACAAGACCGGCATCCTGCTGCTGCTGACGGTCCTCACCGCCGCCTTCGCCTGGAGCCAGACCATCGGCGCCGATGGCCAGATTGCCCCGGGCGCGATGATCTACGCCATCGGCGGCGCGATCGGTGGCCTTATCCTGGCGCTGGTGACGGTGTTCAAGAAGGAATGGTCGCCGGTCACCGCGCCGATGTACGCGCTGGTGGAAGGCTTCTTCCTGGGCGCGATCTCGGCGGTGTTCGAAGCGCGTTTCCCGGGCATCGTGTTCCAGGCCGTGCTGCTCACCTTCGGCACCCTGTTCGCGCTGCTGGTGGCCTACCGCAGCGGCCTGATCAAGGTGACCGAGAACTTCAAGCTGGGCGTGGTCGCGGCCACCGGCGGCATCGCGCTGCTGTACCTGGCCTCGTTCGTGCTGGGCTTCTTCAACATCAACGTGCCGGTGATCCATGAAGCGAGCGGCTGGGGCATCGCCTTCAGCCTGTTCGTGGTGGTGGTTGCCGCGCTGAACCTGGTGCTGGACTTCGACTTCATCGAAAACGGTGCCGCAGCGCGCGCGCCGAAGTACATGGAGTGGTACGGCGCGTTCGGCCTGATGGTGACGCTGGTGTGGCTGTACGTGGAGTTCCTGCGGTTGCTGTCGAAGATCCAGCAGCGTTGATGCGAGGCATCCGCGGGTAGAGCCGACTGTTAGTCGGCTGCTGTTCGACCGCACGTAAACGCAACGAAAAAGGGCACCCGATGAGGTGCCCTTTTTCTTTGGAGCAGCCGACTGACAGTCGGCTCTACCTGTGGAGCAGCCGACTGACAGTCGGCTCTACCGTCGGCTCTAGCGCGCCGCGCTTACAGGCGGCTGGCGATGGCCTGGGCGAAGCCCATGGTGTTGCCGGTGCCGCCGAGGTCGCCGGTCAGCGAATCCTTGGCTTCCAGCGTGGCCACGATGGCCTTGCGCAGGCGCTCGGCGTTCTCGGTCTGGCCGACATGGTCGAGCATCTGCGCGGCCGCCAGCAGCAGCGCGCACGGATTGGCCTTGCCCTGGCCGGCGATGTCCGGCGCGGTGCCGTGCACGGCTTCGAAGATCGCCGCGTTCTCACCGATGTTCGCGCCCGGGGCCAGGCCCAGGCCGCCGACGAGGCCGGCGCACAGGTCGGAGATGATGTCGCCGAACAGGTTGGTGGTGACGATGACGTCGAACTGTTCCGGGCGCATCACCAGCTGCATGCAGCAGTTGTCGACGATCATTTCCTGGAACTCGATGTCCGGGTACTTGGCCGCCACTTCGCGGGCCACGGCCAGGAACAGGCCCGAGGTCGACTTGATGATGTTGGCCTTGTGCACGGCGGTCACCTTCTTGCGGCCGGTGCTGCGGGCCAGCTCGAAGGCGTAGCGCACGATGCGCTCGGACCCCTTGCGGGTGATGCGGGTGCCGGAGAAGGCGGTTTCGCCATCGGCCGAGACTTCCTGGCCTTCGGCCAGGTATGCGCCTTCGGTGTTCTCACGGACGGTGATCAGGTCCACGCCATCGCCGAAACGCGACTTGGTGTTCGGGAACGACACCGCCGGACGCACGTTGGCGTACAGGTCGAAGTGGCGACGCAGGCTGACGTTGATCGAGGTGAAGCCACCGCCCACCGGGGTGGTCAGCGGGCTCTTCAGGGCGATCCGGTTGCGCGCGATCGACTCCAGGGTGGAGGCCGGCATCAGGTCGCCGTGCTTTTCCAGCGCGACCAGGCCCGCGTCGGCGTCCTCGTACTCGAAGCCGGTGTCCAGCTTGCCCAGCACGTACAGGGTGGCGTCCATGATCTCCGGGCCGATACCGTCACCGCGGATGACCGTGATTTTCTGCGTCATGTGATTTGTTTCCGAACCGAGGGGGAGCGCCGTGGGTCCGGGGTCCGGAGCGTCGGCGCAAGGGAAGTTTCACCCGCAATTATGCCCCAGCCGGCCCCCGGACCCCAAATAGACCAAGGTAGCGCCGGCCGTTGGCCGGCCCACGGATCGCCTGGGGCCGTACCGACCAACGGTCGGTACCTACCTGCGCATGGGCCCCGGGGCGCCCATGCCGACCCACCGGCGCCGTGGCGCGCCCGGGTAGCGCCCGACCGTTGGTCGGGCGGCGCCATCCATCAGTGTTCGTGCACTGCCGGGGCGTCAGCGCCGCCTTCCAGCTGGTCCAGGAAGTCCACCGCGCGGCGCAGGTGCGGGATCACGATCGAACCGCCCACCACCAGGCCCACCGAGAAGGTCTCGAAGAACTCCTCGCGGGTCACGCCGGCGTCCTTGCACTGGGCGACGTGGTAGCTGATGCAGTCGTCGCAGCGCAGCACCATCGAGGCGACCAGGCCGAGCAGCTCCTTGGTCTTCACGTCCAGCGCGCCGGCCTGGTAGGTCTGGGTGTCGAGCGCGAAGAAGCGCCGCACGACCTGGTTCGGCTCGCCCAGGATGCGCTGGTTCATGCGCTGGCGGAATTCGGTGAACTCGGCGATCCGGTCCTTGCTGCCCTCGTCGGCCGTGCTCATGCCTGGCCCTGCCCGTTCAGCAGCGGCTCAAGCTTTCCCTCGCGATGCAGCGCCATCATGTCGTCGTACCCGCCCACGTGGACGTCGCCGACGAAGATCTGCGGCACGCTGGTGCGGCGGGTCCGGGCCATCATCTTCTCGCGCTCGGCCGGGTCCAGGTCGATCCGGACCTCGGTCCAGGACTCGCCCTTGCTCTTCAGGAAGTTCTTGGCGGCCACGCAGTACGGGCAGATCGCGGTCGAATAGAGGGTGATGGGCGGCTTCCCACCCGGGTTGGAAGCGACATCTTGGCTCACGGGAAACTCCACAGCGGAACGAGTGTCTGTATATGGTAGCCCTGCACCCGGATTTCCATGTCATCGGCGCAACACTGTGGGTTAACCGCAGATTTGCCCGCGGCCTGTCACTCTGGCGCGCTTCCCCACCCCACAGGCCCACCAGGAGCCCCGCTTTGCGCACCCTGTTGCTCACCGCCGCATTGACCCTGGCCCTGGCCGCCCCGCTGGCGTCGGCCCAGGACAGCAAGCTGCCGGACATCGGTTCGTCGGCCGGCGAGCTGCTGACCCCGGCGCGCCAGGCCGAGTACGGCGGGATGATGCTGCGCGAGCTGCGCAACTACGGCTACCTGCTGGACGATCCGCTGGTGGACGACTGGCTGCAGACCATGGGTGCCCGGCTCGGCTCCAACAGTGCCCAGCCCCGCCAGTCCTACACCTTCTTCATGCTGCGCGACCGGCAGATCAACGCCTTCGCCACCCTGGGCGGCTACGTCGGGGTCAACGCCGGCCTGGTGCTGACCGCCGAACGCGAAGACGAGGTGGCCGCCGTGCTGTCCCACGAAATCGCCCACGTCACCCAGCAGCACGTGCTGCGCGGGGTGGAACGGGCCCAGCGTGACCAGATCCCGATCCTGCTCGGCATGCTGGCCGCGGTGGTGGCCGCGCAGCAGGCCGGCGGCAATTCCTCCGGCGATGCGACCATGGCCGCGATCACCTCGGGCATGGGGCTGATGCAGCAGCGCCAGATCAACTACACGCGCAGCAACGAATCCGAGGCCGACCGCCTGGGCATCCGCACCCTGGCCCGCAGCGGCTACGACGTGGACGCCATGGCCGGCTTCTTCGAGCGCATGTCCGCGTCCATGCGCGGCAATGCCGGCGGCTATTCGGTGCCGGACTTCCTGCAGACCCATCCGGTCAACACCACCCGCATCAGCGAAGCCAAGGCCCGCGCCGAGCAGATGAAGAAGGACACGGTGCTGCTGACCACGGCCGTGCCGGGGGGGATCCGCCAGGAGCGGGTGAACCCGGCCGACCCGTCGTTGTCCGAGCCGGTGGTCCAGCGCAACAACCCGCTGTTGCCGGCCTCGATGCAGATCTCGGTCAACGCGCTCAGCCGCGGCGCCACGGGCCAGTTCGAGTGGGCCCGCGAGCGCCTGCGGGTGCTCAGCGCCGACACCCCCGGCGAACTGGCCACCGAGTACCAGAACCTGCAGCGCGCGCAGAAGAACGGCCTGACCGACCCGCAGCGCTATGGCCTGGCATTGGCGCGTCTGCGCAACAGCGGCGCGGCCGAGGCGCGGCGTGACCTGGCCGCGCTGCTGCAGGACCATCCGGACAACCTGTGGGTGGCGCTGGCACTGGGCGAGGCCGAATCGCGCTCCGGCCAGCGGGCCGAGGCCAACGCCCGCTTCGACACCCTGCTGCGCCAGCACCCGGGCAGCCGCCCGGTGGCGCTGACCTACGCGGAAATCCTCAACGAACAGGGCGGGCGCGAAGCCGGTCAGCGTGCCCAGGCCATGCTGCGGCCGTTGATGGCCCAGAGCGGCAACGACCCGGTATTCCAGCAGCGCTTTGCCCGTGCCAGCGAGCTGGCCGGGGACACCGTCCGGGCCAGCGAGGCGTATGCCGAAGCGGCGTTCCTGAACGGCCGGCCGGAGCAGGCGCTGATCCAGCTGCAGGCGCTGAAGAAGCAGCCGGCGCTGGACTATGTGGGCCGTGCGCGGGTCGATGCCCGGATCGAGACCATCACCCCGCTGGTGCTGGAGATGCGCAGGCAGGGTATCGATGATCCGGAGCTGGAGCGGCGGTAAGGGTGGGTGCGGCCCGGCAGTGCGTGGGCCGGCCAACGGCCGGCGCTACCGGAGGGATTTCAACGCGTGCGGGATTGCCTGACCGCTCTGGGGTAGCCCCGGCCGTTGGCCGGAGCTGCGAGTGCGTGAAGATGACATGAGGGCGACACCGCGATGAACCCGCCGGCGGCATAGTCACAAACATGTCATGAAACCGTAGTCTACTGGGATCATTCCCGGTCTGATGAGCCTTACGGTAGCCACGTGCAGAAACGCATCCTGATCGTCGATGACGAACCCGCGATCCGCGAAATGGTCGCCTTCGCCCTGCGCAAGGGCGACTACGACCCCATCCACGCCGGTGACGCCCGCGAGGCGCAGACCGCCATCGCCGACCGCGTCCCGGACCTGATCCTGCTCGACTGGATGCTGCCCGGCACCAGCGGCCTGGACCTGGCCCGGCGCTGGCGCAAGGAGGCGCTTACCCGCGAGGTGCCGATCATCATGCTGACCGCCCGCGGCGAAGAGAACGACCGGGTCGGCGGCCTGGAAGCAGGCGTTGACGATTACGTGGTCAAGCCGTTCTCGGCACGCGAACTGCTGGCGCGGATCCGCGCGGTGATGCGCCGGGCGCGCGACGATGACGAAGACGGCAGCGTGGCCGTGGGCAGCATCCGCATCGACGGCGCGGCGCACCGCGTGTTCGCCGGCGACCAGCCGGTGCCGATCGGTCCGACCGAATACCGCCTGCTGCACTTCTTCATGACCCACCCCGAGCGCGTCTACACCCGCGCCCAGCTGCTGGATCACGTGTGGGGCGGCAGCGTGTACGTGGAAGAGCGCACCATCGACGTGCACATCCGCCGCCTGCGCAAGACGCTGGAACCGTTCGGCGCGCAGGACATGGTGCAGACCGTGCGCGGCGCGGGGTATCGTTTCTCGACGTCCATGTAAGTGAGCGGGGCAGAGCCCCGCTCTACGCCAATCCATTGAGAGTGCAATGCCGCGCCACATCCGTTCTGCCTGGTTGAAAACGCTCGCCGCCCTGGCCGTGCTGCTGCTCGCCGCCGTGGGGGTGGGACTCGCCAGCGGCCATGTGTGGATGTGCATCGCGCTGGCATCGATTGCCGCGCTGGCCTGGCACTACTGGCGCCTGCGCAAGGTGCTGCGCCGGCTGACCGCCCGCCAGCGCTGGGACATGCGCGCCGGCGATGGGGTCTGGAACGAGCTGGACCGCCTGCTGTACCGCAACCAGCTGGAAATGCGCACGCGCAAGCGGCGCCTGCTGGACATGCTGCGCAGCTACCGCGCCGCCGCCGCGGCACTCCCGGATGCGGTGGTGGTGGTGGACCGCAACAGCCAGCGCGTGCAGTGGTTCAATGAATCGGCCACCACGCTGCTCGGCCTGCACCATCCCGGTGACCTGGGCGAGGCGCTGGTCGAACGCCTGCAACCGATGCCGCTGGCGCACTGGCTGGCCGGCGGCCGCAATGCCGAACCGATCCTCGACGTGCCCTCGCCGGTCGACCCGGCGATCCGCCTGAACCTGCGCCTGATCCCCTACTCGCCCGACTACTGGCTGCTGATCGCCCGCGACGTCAGCAAGCTGCTGCGGCTGGAACAGGTACGCCGCGACTTCGTGGCCAATGTCTCGCACGAGCTGCGCACGCCGCTGACCGTGGTGCACGGCTACCTGGACATGATGGAGCCGGAGGACTTCCCCGGCACCGGCCCGATGCTGGAGGAAATGCGCAGGCAGTCGCAGCGCATGGCGCAGCTGGTCGAAGACCTGTTGACCCTGTCGCGGCTGGAATCGCAGGAACACACCGAAGAAGAAACCGTGGCGATGGCGCCGATGCTGGCCACGCTGCGCCGCGAAGCCGAAGCGCACAGCCAGGGCCGCCACCAGATCAGCGTGGTCGACAACGCCGGGGTCGACCTGCTGGGCTCCAACAAGGAACTGCACAGCGCCTTCTCCAACCTGGTCACCAACGCGGTGCGCTACACCCCCGCCGGTGGCCGGATCGAGGTGGAGCTGGCGCGCGAAGGCCAGGGCGTGGTGCTGGCGGTGCGCGACACCGGCTACGGCATTCCCGCCACCCACCTGCCGCGCCTGACCGAACGTTTCTACCGCGTCTCCAGCAGCCGTTCGCGCGAAAGCGGCGGCACCGGGCTGGGGCTGTCGATCGTCAAGCACATCCTGGGCCTGCACCACGCGCGCCTGGAGATCCAGAGCGAGGTCGGCAAGGGCAGCGTGTTCTCGTGCCATTTCGATGCCGACCACGTGCGCGTGCGCACCGACACGGCCCTCCTTCCTTCAGCAGAAGATTCTTCCGCATGAGCACCCTTGTTCCCATCGCCGTGCCGGCGGACACCGACCCGCTGCGCGACCCTGCGCTGTACATCAACCGCGAGCTGTCGCAGCTGGATTTCAACTTCCGGGTGCTGGCCCAGGCCATGGATCCGCAGGTGCCGGTGCTGGAACGGCTGCGCTTCATGTGCATTTCCTGCACCAACCTGGACGAGTTCTTCGAGATCCGCGCCGCCGCTGTGCGCCACGCCCAGGAGTTCGGCCTGCCGCCGGCGCCGGACGGCATGGCGCCGCAGGCCATCCTCAACGCCATCCATGACCGTGCCGCCGAACTGGTGGACCAGCAGTACCGCTGCTGGAACGAAACCCTGCGCCCGGCGCTGCACGAGGCCGGCATCGACGTGCTCGGCAGGCATTCCTGGAACCACCGCCAGAAGCGCTGGCTGCGCGCGTACTTCCGCAACGAGATCATGCCGGTGCTGTCGCCGCTGGGCCTGGATCCGTCGCACCCGTTCCCCAAGATCCTCAACAAGTCGCTGAACATCGTGGTGGTGCTCAAGGGCACCGATGCGTTCGGCCGTGCCGGCCATCTTGCGATCGTGCGCGCGCCGCGCTCGCTGCCCCGCATCATCCAGCTGCCCGAGTCGCTGGGCGGAGTGCAGACCTTCGTGTTCCTCTCCTCGGTGCTGTCCACCTTTGTCGGCGAGATGTTCCCGGGCATGGAAGTCCAGGGTGCCTACCAGTTCCGCGTCACCCGCAATTCCGAACTGGTGGTGGACGAGGAGGAAGTGGAGAACCTGGCCCTGGCGCTGCGCGATGAACTGGTCGACCGCGGCTACCGGCCCGCGGTACGCCTGGAGATCGCGCACGACTGCCCGGCCGACATCACCCGCACCCTGCTGCAGAACTTCGGGCTGACCGAGAACGCGGTGTACCGCATCGACGGGCCGGTCAACCTCAATCGCGTGATCCAGCTGTACGACCTGCTGTCGCGACCGGAGCTGAAGTATCCGCCGATGAGCCCGCGCACGCTGCGCGACAGCGACGGCATCTTCGAGGTGGTCCGGCGCAAGGATGTCCTGCTGCACCATCCCTTCGACGCGTTCACCGCGGTGCTCGACCTGATCAAGCAGGCCGCGGTGGATCCCAACGTGCTGGCGATCAAGCAGACCCTGTACCGCACCGGCAAGGATTCGCAGATTGTCGACGCGCTGATCCAGGCCGCGCGCAACGGCAAGGACGTCACCGTGGTGGTGGAACTGCGCGCGCGCTTCGACGAAGAAGCGAACCTTGGCCTGGCAGACCGCCTGCAGGAGGCCGGCGTGCAGGTGGTGTATGGCGTGGTGGGCTACAAGACCCACGCCAAGATGCTGCTGATCGTGCGCCGCGAAGGCCGCAAGCTGCGGCGTTACGTGCACCTTGGCACCGGCAACTACCACAGCGGTACCGCCCGCGCGTACACCGACCTGAGCCTGATCACCGCCGATGCGGATATCGGCAACGACGTGCACCTGCTGTTCCAGCAGCTGTCCGGCCTTGCCCCGCGAACCCGCCTCAAGCGCCTGCTGCAATCGCCGTTCACCCTGCACGACGGGCTGCTGCAGCGGATCGAACGCGAGATGCACCTGGCCGACAGCGGCCGCCCGGGGCGCATCATCGCCAAGATGAACGCCCTCAACGAGCCGCAGGTGGTGCGTGCGTTGTATGCGGCCTCCCAGGCGGGCGTGCAGATCGACCTGATCGTGCGTGGCGCCTGCACGCTGCGCCCGGGCGTGCCCGGGATCTCGGAGAACATCCGGGTGCGCTCGATCGTCGGCCGCTTCCTGGAACACAGCCGGGTGTACTGGTTCGGCAACGATGGTGCGTCGGAGCTCTACTGCGCCAGCGCCGACTGGCTGGAGCGCAACCTGCTGCGCCGGGTGGAGACCTGCTTCCCGATCCTGGACCCGGAACTGGCCCGCAAGGTCTACCGGGACGTGCTGCAGAATTACCTGGACGACAACCTCAACGCCTGGGAACTGCACGCCGATGGCGAGTACCGCAAATGCACGCCCGGCCACGACCAGCCCCCGCATTCGGCACAGATGGCGTTGATGCAGGGGCAGTGATGCCCCGCGACCAAACCCCAAGTTGAGTCCCGCCCGGTGGGGGGGGTAGCTAGTGCGGCCCGGGGCCGGGCGCC